>JAJCYJ010000601.1 GCA_029262975.1 Saprospiraceae bacterium | reverse complement strand
TTTTTGCCATGCTAAATTTTGTGTCAAAGAGAATAACTTCTTTTAGTGGGTTCGATGGATTGGCATGAAGGGTTTTCGCGATGTGCTGTAACGTGTCTATAGGCAAACGTAGTGTTGCTTTGGTTGTTGCAAGAAATGACATATTCTTCAAAGTTCCTTTCCTGTCATTGAATCTTATGAATATATCAAGAATTCAAGATCAATATCTCTTTACTTTCAGTAATTAATTATATGCTTTTATCCATATTTTTGATTGGACCCAACAATGCGGAATAATTGGGTTAATAAGCTCATGGAGTTACCACATCTGGTGACAAAATTTTCAAGAGAAACATGATCGATCCACCGCTTTTGAAAAAGATAATTGAGTTGTCAATTTACCAGGAATTCAAACTTTTCAGATTGGATAATTGCAAAAAGTCAATTTATAAAATATAATACTCAAGCAAAGGTACACTTAATAATTAGTTAGCAGAAGATTAGACGATCAGCGATTTAATATAATCTCGTTCGCGCTTAGACATTTCCATTTTGAGTGCTTTTAAAAGATAGGACTTTCCCAATTCCTTTTTACCCAACTTCAATAAAAAAATTCCTTGTGTAGCAGACAGCAAGTGATAATTTTTTAATACTTCATCAGCCTTCAGTTTGTTTAATCGCGCCAATGATGCCTCCAATCCAGTCAATTTACTTTGTATGATCGCCAGGTTTAATTTTATGATAGGATTGGGTTTTAGTTTTTCTAATAGCTGATAGTTGTTGTAAATACTTTGCCAGTCCGTTTTTTCAAAACTGGCAGCAATGCAGTGTTGTACGGCGATGCCCGCTTCCAAGTGATAAGAAGTGAGTTTCGGTTCATTCATGGAAGCCTGTAGATATTGCATTCCTTTTTGAATGAGGTTTTTATTCCAAAGCGAACGGTCTTGTTCTTCAAAAATGATTATACCGCCTTGCGCATCCAGGCGAGCATCAAACCTTGAGGTATGAAAACACATAAGTGCAAGCAAGGACTCGTACCTTTTCAAACTTTTATCATGACGAATAAAGTAAGAACATCTGCTCATGAACAGCATAAATATTTCTAGTAAATCTCAATATTGAGTTTTCACGGCTCTTTAACAAGTTATGATTCTTCCACCTACAAAAGATAATTCAGTAACATTCAATTTAAATCCTATAGCAATTTATTAGATCTTTTACAATTATTATAAAGTTCGTTAATTCATCACCGAACTTCAGATTGTCCTGCAATATCCTAGCGGTGTAATTGATAAGGCGTGAAGAGATAGCCATAAACTTTACTTGTATCAAGTAAGGTTTCAATTTTCTATTTAGTTTAAGTTGTTCATCTGCAATTTCTATATTTATAGTAATTGAATGGGACAACTCATATTCAAATTTGTCAGTACGTGATTATTAAATTTATTGCTCTATTCAATAGACTTTTGGGCTTCGATAAATTCAGAATAACCCTTTACCATGGCCTGAACGCATACGCCAGGAGTTGGCCCACCTTCCCATATGCCTTGACAAGGTATTTCAATCAGCTTTGGACGGTTCTGCCGAACCCATTCACGTGCTTGATGGTACAATTGAGGGTCGTCCGATGAAGTATTAACCGAGAGAATCAGGTCATTTTTTACAGTAATGTGAAAAGTATCCGTTACATAGAAGTCTATTTCAAGCGTCTCAATCAAGTCATCTTTTACGGTAACTGGGCAAACAACTATAGAATCACTTGTTGTTAGACATGGATGTCGATCTATAATTTCATAGTTGCCACCTTCGGCCCATCCTTGATAATATAAAATCGAAGGTTTTGATTTTTCCGCATTTTCAAGAACAGAATTAAGCTTATCTGAATTAAACGAATAAAATGCATCAATAAATTTGTTTGCAGCACTAATGTTTTTGCCCATTCCAACTGAAGCATTTGTATTCGAATTATATTGACAACTAATAAGAAAAACTGTGGTTAGAATGATAGCTTCTTTGAATTTCATACTATTTATCGTTTTAAAGACATCTGACATATGGAAGTGCGATATGGTCCGATGCACTTTAGGATTTTAGTGCCTGGAGTAAAGCTACCTAAAAACCAATAGCTTTTGTTGGCTGCTTGAACTTTTTATATTAACCATCTCTCGTGTCTACGTATACCTGTCTGTTACGTGTATATAAATCGTACTTCCTGGTACGAGTCCATGCTGGTACGAGTCCATGCTAGTACGAGTCTCTGACTCGTACTTTTTCAATCTCGTCTCCTGACGAATAATGTAATAATATTTGCTCGGAAACAACGAAAATATTTTTAGTAAATCTCAATATTAGACTTTAATAGCTCTTTAATTGGTATAATTACTACTCTTCTAAAAGAAAATTCAATATCATTCAATTCAAACTTTTTATCAACTCATATTGATCTTGTGCAATTATTAAAAGTTCATTAATTCATCACTGAATTACGTACTGTCCTGCACAATCTCCAAATTATTTATATCACGATATACTACTTAAGCGACAATGGGAATTGGCAATTAATTAGAATTTTAATGTCTTATTTCTTATTTGGATATAGGCAAAAGGAAGGCATTGTACTTTGTTATTTCGTCTGAAGACGAGCCAATTAGTGTACAAGTCAGAGACTTGTACCAGCGGATCAGCGGGGCATTTAAAAGTATAACTTATTGACCTAACAGCCTGTCTGCCCGTAAGAAAAGACTAAGGTCTGATTTACTTTTTCACCTTTACCATTAGTGGCGACATTCCAATCATCAGGTAGTTGATTGATCAAATGAACCATTTTTTCATCTACGCTCGGGTAGCCACAAGTTTCCTTAATTTCAATGTTTGATATGGTTCCGGCTTTCGTTACTGTAAAACTAATATTCCCGGATTTTAGATTTCCTTTTTGAAGTTTAGCTATAGTTGGTTGACATTCAGTTGATAAAAAGTTAATAAACGCCATGTTTCCGGCTTTATAGGTTGCTTGTTGCTCTGGTACAACCGTCATATAATAATTGAAATACCGATCTTTGCTTGCGTCTTTTTTTGAATCATTGTGAACATAAAAACCTTCCAGGAAAAAATTGGTCGAGTAGTCTGTAGATTTGAATATATTTATCTGCTCTTTGCTTAAACTGTTTCCATTTCCTTTTTCCATTCTATGTTTAGAGTGGTCTACGTTGTCTTCTTCAATAATGATTTTCACATCTCGTACGGATGTATTATTATTTTTTAGATTTTCTTGTATGCTAAAATCAGGTATAAGATCTGCTATGGATGTAGCATGATGCATTCTTTCTTTAGTAATGGTATTGCTAGCACGTGGAGAAAGTGCGTAAAAGAAAGCAGGTGGGTCATTTTCATGAGCTGTTTGACAGCTATGTTTATTAGTAGGCAGGCCATTCCAACTTGAGTAGGTAAAAGCTGTGAGCGAAAAAGTTATGATGACAGTACAAGCGATTAATGTGCTATTTTTCATAGGAAATTATTTTAAATTGAATTACGCAACAAGAATAGCGAGGCTTTAATGAATACAGTGTAATGATATGTAAAACAATGTAAATTGGAGGTAAAGGTTTAAATAATATTAACCTTTGCTGGTACGAGTCTCTGACTCGTAGCTCTTCCATCTTGTCTTCAG
>JAJCYJ010000600.1 GCA_029262975.1 Saprospiraceae bacterium | reverse complement strand
GAAGTCCGCACTGATCCGGTGTACATGGATTCTGTAGATAGAAAGAATAATCAATTTGGTGTGGGCAATATTCTTTCATCTTATAATTATACCAGAAGGTCAAAACGATTTTATTATACGGTTGGCGGACCATTGAGTAACATAAATTATAATACAGTGCAAGGCTACAATGCGTCATTGGTTTTTGATGCCAGAAAGTATTATGATGAAGGAGAGACCAGACGTGTCCTTTTTGGACTAAGGGCCAACTATGGTTTTTCGGAAGAAAAGGTTCGTGTAAGTGGGTACATTACGTATCGACCCTCAAGGGTAAATTTTCATCAGTTTACCTTGAGTGGCGGTAGCGAGATCGAACAATTCAACAGTGACAACCCTATTTCTCCTTTTCTAAATTCAGTGTATTCGCTTTTTAATCGGGTAAATCATGCAAAATATTTAGACGTTAAAAAAGTAAGACTGCGTTATTTTTCAGAACCGACATCGGGTTTGTTTTTAAGTACAGTTTTAAATTGGGAAGAACGAAATCCATTATTGAATAATGCAGATATCAGTTTTTTCAAAAAAGAAGAAAAGGTATTTTCTTCCAATGATCCATTAGATCCACAATCGGAAGCTCGTTCTTTCGAAAGACACCAGGCCTTTTTTGTGGAAGTAAATGCGACCATCAGATTTAAACAAAAATATTTTTTGTATCCTGATCGTAAATTTAATGCGGGTAATTCAGGGCCGGCTTTGAGGTTGAGCTATGTCGGAGCCTTTAAAGTCGGTGGCACAGATATCCAATATCAAAAGCTGGCAGCCTCACTTGACGACGAATGGTCCTTGGGTGTCGGTGGCAGATTTGAATGGTATATAAACGGCGGTGTCTTTTTTAATAAAGAAAGGATTGAGTTCAAGGATTATCGGCATTTTATGACTTCTCAAATATTACTGATGAATGGCCCCGACTATTCCAGGAGTTTTTTACAATTACCATATTATAATTATAGCACGGCAGATCATTATTTTCAAGCCCATATTCAGCATCATTTTGACGGTTATATTTTAGACAAGATTCCAGGTTTCCAAAAGTTGGGATGGAGTCTTGTAGCGGGAGCCAAGTTTTTAAAGTCCGGAGATCTTCCATCCTATACAGAGCTTCATTTAGGATTGGATAATGTCGGTTATAAATTTATTCGATTACTAAGAGTGGACGGTGTGCTTTCGCTTTCAGAAGGAAATAGCAACTGGGGTGTACGCTTGAGTGTGGGGATTAATTGATACCCATATCGTATCCGTCCAATGGGTTCCTCCGGCGGCGGACAGGTTTTACCCATTGTTCTGACGTTGTACCGAATGGGACAAGGGGTTAAAACCGCCTTGGAGGTGAATGTTCACACATTGTGTTGGCGTCGTTCCGAATGGGACAAGGGGTTAAAACCACCTTGGACGAATAAAATAAGTCATTGTGCTCACATTATAATCAACAGAAGGACGTGTAAATCAAATCAATGGGTTCCTCCGGCGGCGGACAGGTTTTATCCATTGTGCCGACATTATACCGAATGGGACAAGGATTTCAATTTTCATTGAGGAGTAAAACAAGAATTTATTTCCCGAGCGAATCTTTAAAATTCTAATCATTTCTGGAACTCGGAAAGAATCTATTGTGCTTACATTCATTCGACCACATTTCCAGGCTACGAGAAAACACTACCAATAATTGTATACTAATATTTGTGTAATTTGATCTAAATGGTTGTTTTTCTCAGGAATACTACACCAATAAATGGCATTACATTTCTTTTATAAATATATTTAGTTTGATGATTTATGACAAACAAGGGTATACTCTAGGTAAAATAAATCTATTAATACATTAAATTTAACTCTAGTAGACTTATAGTCATATCACACGTATTTCAGAATATTTATTAGCACGTTTCACTGTTTAACCATTGAATAATAAATCTACATCCAGCCAAAAATTTGGTCCTGCCGATTTGATCTATCCAGAGAAGAAAAAAACGGAGGATAAGATGGATATTGGAACATATGATGTATTACAATCCATGATCACAAAGATGATTAATAAGCGATCAACATCAATGCATGTCATAGCGATTTATAAGGATTCTGATGAGTGGAAAATGATACCTGTTGATCAGCCGGAGCCCTCTGCTCAGATGAGTTCATCAAGTCATCAATATCTAGGGATACCGACTTTTGAAGGTTTTGAATTTGTAACCTCAGACGAAATAATCCGTTGCGAGGGATTGCAAAAATGTACCAGGATAGTGCTAAAGAACAAAGACAACATAGTCAGCTCGTTTAATATAGGAGAGTTTGAAAAGATGCTTTCTAATTATGGTTTTTTTTCAACCCATAAATCTCACCTGATCAACTTATCTTGTATTTGCAGGTATAGCAAGGACGGCACTTTAATCATGTGCGATAATTCTGTTGTACCCGTTTCCCGTCGACGAAAGAAAATATTCCTCGAGCAATTTCCACATATATAAGGGTTTTAGGTTTCTAATTTCATGCAATAGTAGCACTGTCAGAGTGTGTATTTCTAATTTTCACTATTTAATTTCTTACTAATTTTGAATATTTATTAAAAGGTGACAAATGTTATTGTTTCTGGAGTTTTAGGCAAAATGTTTACATCGTTGGTTAATGATAAACTAAACCCCAGACATTGTAATTGCTTGATACTGAATCACTCAAATTTATGAGTATTACCTTAGTTTCGATTAAATGGTTATACGCCATTTTCTATGGGTGCGCTAAAATTCTGATTAGCGCTTAGCATTCGTTCATTTTTTTTTCATTCGCAGAGTCTGCTCTAAAAAGGGATGATTCTTTATTTTCAAATTTCTCATGATTTCGTTGCTATGTCTTAAATTGTTGTTTGTACTTACCACTGCCACAGAGACCATGGAGCATTACAACACTTAATTC
>JAJCYJ010000599.1 GCA_029262975.1 Saprospiraceae bacterium | reverse complement strand
CTTGAAGAAAAGTGCACTTTTGATTGCATGGCACGTTGATTAAATCTACTTTTGCGCCTCTTTATTCAAAAGCTCAATAGTAGAACGTGAATACACTTAGCTACAAAACAAAATCGATCCGAAAGGAGGATGTACAGCGAGACTGGTATATAGTAGATGCCGAAGGTCAAAATGTAGGTCGTATGTGCACCCAAATTGCCAGCATCCTAAGAGGCAAACACAAAGCTTCCTATACACCACATATTGATAACGGTGACAACATCATTGTGATTAATGCCGAAAAGGTGGTTTTCTCAGGGAACAAGTGGAAAAATAAAATTTACTTGCGCTACTCTGGATATCCAGGGGGTCAAAAAAAGCGAACTGCTGGAGAAATGCTTGCTAAAAAACCTGAGGCTATCGTAGAAAAGGCTGTAAGGGGAATGCTACCTAAAAATCGACTGGGTAGAGCTATGTTCAAAAAACTTTTTGTGTATACGGGATCAGAGCACCCGCATCAGGCACAACAACCTAAATCGCTTGAAGTATAATTATGGAAACAATAAACAAGATCGGACGACGTAAGGCTTCAGTAGCCCGGGTATATCTTACTGCTGGGAAAGGCAGCATTGTTGTAAATGGTAAAGATTATAAAGAATATTTCCCTCTTCAATATATCCAGTACAACATTGAGAACCCTCTGAAATTGACTGATTCTCTAAATAGTTATGATATTAAAGTAAATGTTTCAGGTGGTGGCGTAAAAGGTCAGGCTGAAGCAATAAGGCTTGGTATCTCAAGAGCTTTGGTCGATCTCAATATTGAGCATAAAGGTGTCCTCAAAGAGAATAAATATCTCACGAGAGATGCTCGAGTTGTGGAGCGTAAAAAATATGGTAAACCGAAGGCAAGAAAGAGCTTTCAATTCTCTAAGCGTTAATCCAATTGTCGTACTTATCATAATTAAGAATAATGTCAGAAGCACAATATCAAAATTTATTACAGGCAGGGGTACACTTTGGACATATGCGCAAGAAGTGGAATCCGAAAATGCGTCAATATATTTTTGCTGAACGCAAAGGAGTACATATTATAGATCTTAACAGAACTATAGAATGCCTTGATGATGCAGCAAAGGCCATGAAATCTATTGCAAAATCAGGTAGAAAGATATTATTTGTAGCTACAAAGAAGCAAGCAAAAGATATCGTTACCGATGCGGCAAAGAGTGTGAACATGCCTTATGTAACCGATAGATGGTTAGGTGGTATGATGACCAATTTTGCTACGATCAGAAGATCTATTAAGAAAATGCAAAATATAGATAGCATGCTGAGTGATACTACACTTACAAGTATCACTAAAAAAGAACGTCTAACCCTACAAAGAGAAAAAACAAAATTAGATAGAGTCCTTGGAGGAATTGTCAATTTAAATAGAATTCCGGCTGCTATGTTTGTAGTAGATATTACTCATGAACACCTGGCCATTACTGAGGCACAAAAGCTTGGTATCAGGACGATTGCTATGGTTGATACAAATAGTAACCCTAATCTGGTTGATTTTCCCATTCCTGCAAATGATGACGCTTCTAAATCCGTCGCCGTAATCACAAAAATCATGGTGGACGCTATTAAAGAAGGATTAGAAGAACGCAAAAAAGCGAAAGCAGAATTAGAAACTGCATCGTAGATCAAGTAGTAATCCCTATTTATTAATTCAAACTAGTCATTGTAAATTATGAGTATCTCTGCTAAAGATGTAAAACATTTAAGAGACATCACCGGAGCTGGTATGATGGACTGCAAAAAAGCGTTAGAAGAATCTAATGGTGATATTGAAGGGGCAATCGAAGTGTTGAGAAAAAAGGGCCAAAAATTATCGGCTAAACGGGCCGAACGCGAAGCTAACGAAGGAGTGGTAATCGCACTTACTTCTCACAATAAGAATAATGGAATAGTATTAAGGCTTAGCTGTGAGACGGACTTCGTAGCAAAAGGTGAAGGTTTTATTAACCTGGCACAAGAAATCGCTGGAATAGCTCTATCTAAGCTTCCAAATTCTCTTAACGAATTACTTCAGTTACCATATGACTCATCAATATCCATAGGAGATAAGGTTACGGAACAAGTTGGTGTAATCGGTGAGAAAATAGAAATTAAAGAATATGAAAAAATAATAACTCCAGCAGGAGGAGGTCAGGTACTGCCTTACATCCATATGGGTTATCGTGCAGGAGTCATTGTTGCCTTAAATAAAGAAGGTGCTGGACTAGAAGAAGCCGGTAAAAATGTTGCCATGCAAGTAGCGGCCATGAAACCTATTGCCGTTGACAAAGGAGATGTGCCAAAGGAAATTGTGGATAAAGAGATTGAAATAGGAAAAGAATTGGCACGAAATGAAGGCAAACCAGAAGCAATGTTAGAAAAAATTGCGAGCGGCCGACTAAATAAGTTCTTTAAAGAAACCACGCTGTTAAATCAAACCTATGTTAAAGACAGCAAACAAACGATATCTTCCTATTTGGAATCTGTTGAAAAGGGGCTGACGGTCTCGGACTTCAAACATATTTCATTATCTTAAAAAGAAAAAGCGACATCGAAACCTTCAATGTCGCTTTTTTTTATTCCAAGAATTATATTTGTTACAAATGGCCATCAAATACAAAAGATTATTACTTAAACTCAGTGGCGAATCATTAATGGGTGATAAGCCTTTTGGAATTTCTCAGGAGAGGCTAGAACATTATGCGATAGAAATTAAAAGCATTATGTCACTAGGAGTTGAGCTGGCTATCGTCATTGGAGGAGGTAATATTTTCAGAGGACTCGATGCCGAAAAATCAGGGATTGAGCGAGCTCAAGGAGATTATATGGGGATGTTGGCAACTTGCATCAATGGCCTTGCTCTTCAAAGTACATTAGAAGCGCATGGCATGTATACGCGACTTGTATCTGCAATAGAAATGAGAGAAATCGCAGAACCGTATATCCGACGCAGAGCAGTACGACATATCGAAAAAGGAAGAATAGTCATTTTTTCTGCTGGGACTGGCAGTCCATATTTCACCACCGACAGTGCTGCTGCACTAAGGGCAAATGAGATTAATGCTGACGTAATCCTTAAAGGAACAAGGGTAAACGGTATATATAATGCAGACCCGGAAAAAGATGATTCTGCAATAATGTTCAACGAGATATCCTTTGAAAAGGTTATTAGATTAGGACTGAAAGTGATGGATATGACGGCATTCACAATGTGTCAGGAGAACAATGTTCCAATCGTAGTTTTTAATATTAATCAGTCCGGTAACCTTAGAAAATTAGTTATGGGTGAAAAGACCGGAACAACAGTTAATTAAACCGATAAATCAGGAAGTCACCGATATCTGATATTTGTCCTTTCTATTACTTAAGAGATAGCTGTAACTTTTCCACCACAAATTTACCAACCTTTTCACCTTGCCTTACACCGTCATCAATAGCTGGTCTATAGTGGATTCCACCATATAATCTGCTGATGGCTGCTTCTTCTGAAGCTGCTATAAAAGATTTAAAAGATCTTATAGGAATTCCATACGCTACTTCGGTGTCGTCGTCAAAAGAGAAATTGTCCCCATAAATATCAGTGAGAGAGACTGCAGCTGCTCTTGAAATCACGCTGTGCCCACTTGTATGCTCAGGGAATGGCGGTGTCTGAAGATGAGGCACCCAATCTTCATCAATATGTTCATTAATTACGGTCTCTGGTCTTATGAGAAGACTGCGATATTTCTCATCCCAACAACTAATAAAACCATCAAACAGGGCAATAGATGTCTGAGCATACGCTTCTGAAGACTTTTTCAAATCTGCCTTGGCTTTTCTGCTTGCAATTCCTGCAATGCTCATCCAATGTCCTCCAGGAGTAATTTTTTTGGTCGCATGCATCACATGACCAATCACATTAAGTGCATATGGATTACAATCCCAAAAGCTGGCTATTTCAACTTGTTCTTCATCCGCTTTATACACTGCATCATACACTTCCATTGTCTCTTGAAAAAATTTACTGTCTTTGTCAAGACTGAATTCTGTAGGTGGATTCGGCACAAATTGTTGCGCGCTATCCAGTACGAAAGGGCGAATTTCATTCCAATGGGGTTCGATTCCTTTTCCATATTGTGGCGGTGTAGGTTTCCACTTGGATGGTTCTTGGGTTATTGAATATTCCGGGTAAGTTCTGGTCTGCTTATATAAATCATTTCCTGACCATAGAATGATATGGTCAGCCACTTTTTTGCCATATTCAAGAGATCTCGACAGGACGCTTCCTGAAATCCCACTTTCTTTTTTAATTTTTTGCATCGCCTTTTCACGATGCTCCATAAACTTATCTTCTGAGAATATGAAGTTTCTACCTGTTTGATAAAATGCTTCGAGAGCAGCGAGAGAAGGTGAATATACTTCTTCAGGTGCGTCAGGTATTTTCTCTAATTCTTTAATCTGACCGACGAGACTAAGATAATTACTGTCTGACTGTGCCAATACTTCGTATGCCGCTATGCTTGCATAAGCGTAATTGCGACTCGCTACTGGGGGAGAAAAGATATCAAAGATGATAACATCCGTATATTTTTTCATGGCATCATGAAGATAATTCGGATCCGCAATTGCGCTTTCAACGAATTTGTCTGACTCACAACCAAATATGAATACTGAAGTAAGCAAAATCAGAATAGTCCTGAGCATCTCGATATGTTTATTGGGCCGCTAAATTAATCGTAATCTAGTCAGTTATTCAAGTATTTAAAATTATGGTTGTTTTTTACTTCCGCGATAAAGGTCATATCGATGATATTTGCACTCAATGGCCCCATTATACAAGGTCATTTTTTTGGATGTTCTCAAGCCAAGAAATTTTAACGCCTCTTTATTTCCACTCAAGACCCAAGCTGTCCATCCTTGATAATGTTTCTTAAAAGTATCACCTATATTTTTATAGAAGTCGTTTATGTCATCTTGTTCAATTCTTAGCCCATATGGTGGGTTGGTAATAATAAAACCGGACTCAGAAATACACTCATGGCTAAAAAAGTCGATTTTATGCAGATCAATGTATGTATCCATGTCCAATGATTTCAATAGCTTTTTCGTCTGAGCATATTCATCAGGGTCTATATCAAAACCAAATAAAAGAGGAACAGGACCTTCTTTTACTGTAGCAAGAGACTTTAACTTGATTGTCCTCCACAATTCATCATTATATTCTGGCCAATTCATAAAAGCAAAGTGGGTCCTGTTAAAACGAGGAGGAATATTTCGAGCAATTAATAAGGCTTCGATAAGTATTGTTCCGGATCCACACATAGGATCAAGCAATGGCATTTTTTTATCCCAGCCTGACAACATGATCATCCCCGCTGCCAATGTTTCATTTAAGGGAGCTCGTCTTTCTTTTTGCCTGTACCCTCTTTTGTGTAATGATTCTCCGGAGCTATCTATGGAGATTACAAAGTCCACTTTATTACAATGAACATCTAATAAGAAATCGGGATTTTCCAGCTCAATATTGGGTCTTTCGCCATTATATTTTTCCCTGAATGTATCTACAATTGCATCCTTTGTTTTTAATGCAACATATTTAGAATGCGTAAAGACCTCCGAATGGACGTTGCTATTAATCTTAAAAGTCTTATCTAACGGAATTAAGTTTGTCCAATCATACCTACGAAGTCTTTTATACAGGACGGTCTCATTATGCGCTTTAAATTCAAGTATAGGCTGGATCACTCTTATAGCGGTTCTTGCCCATAAGTTGACTTGATACAGTACTTCGATGTCTCCTTCAAAAGATACAGCCCGATTAAGCATCTCTATTTGGGATCCCCCCAAATTACTTATCTCTTCAGCGAGTAAATTTTCAAAGCCAGACATTGTCTTGGCAATATATTTCATAAGTATTTGGACTTCCTACTTCAACATTTCTTTGTCTCGAAGTTCTCTTCTGAGAATCTTGCCAACATTTGATTTGGGTAGTTCTTGAACAAATTCAACATGTTTCGGGATTTTATAACCCGTCATCTGTTCGCGACAATACGATATTAATTCTTCTTTTTTCAATGTGCTATCTCTGAGTGTAACGAAAATTTTCACAACTTCACCTGACTTATCATCTGGTATTCCAATTGCTGCCACCTCATCGACTTTTGGATGTCGCGAGACGACATCTTCTATCTCATTTGGATAAACATTGAATCCTGAAACTAAAATCATATCTTTTTTCCGATCCACTATTTTAAAATAACCATCCTTATCCATAGTGGCTATATCTCCGGTATTCAACCACCCATCGGCAGTGATTGTTTTGGCGGTTTCTTCAGGCTTATTGTAATATCCTTTCATCACTTGTGGACCCTTTACTTGTAACTCTCCTTCAGATCCTTCGACCTGAATGATTCCATTGTCATCTACAATTCTAACATCCGTAGATGGAACTGGTATTCCGATTGTCCCTATTCTTACACCGCCCTTAGGATTGGTTGTAACAACAGGAGAGGCTTCTGTCATTCCATAACCTTCAGCTATAATGGTGCCTGTAATTTTCTCAAATTCGTCAGCCACTTTTTTTTGCAATGCAGTCCCTCCGGCATTGGCAATGACGAGATTGCTAAAGTCTATTTTTGCAAAATCAGGATGGTTGTTAAGCGCATTAAATAATGTATTCACACCTGTCAGACCAGTAACTTTGTGTTTTGTAAATTCTTTTATCAATGAATCCAAATCTCTGGGATTGGTTACTAAGACTGACAATGCGCCTATACTCATCATGGCCAGACAATTACATGAAAAAGCAAAAATATGATACAGTGGTAAAGGACAAAGAACTACCTGATCAGAACCATCACCTTCAACATATGGATCAAGGAAGGCCTTTATTTGCATCATGTTAGAGACAAGGTTTTTATTGGTCAGCA
The DNA here is from genome assembly GCA_029262975.1 of Saprospiraceae bacterium. Lineage (GTDB taxonomy): Bacteria > Bacteroidota > Bacteroidia > Chitinophagales > Saprospiraceae > JAJRXG01. The sequence continues at coordinate 8,069 of JAJCYJ010000599.1, read as the reverse complement.
TCGCACCTTTGCTTACACCAGTAGTACCTCCGGTATATTGATGTACAACAACTCGATCAGGTGAATTATTAAATTCAGGAAGTTTAAACTTCTTACCTTGTTTTAGTGCTTCTTTGAAAGTTACAGTATTTGGTAAGTTATATGCTGGAACCATTCTTTTGACATGCTTGACTGCCGTATTCACTATCATTCCCCTTACTGTACCAAGTAATTCTCCGATTGAGGTGGTAATAATTGTAGAAATTGAAGTTTCGCTCAATACTTTCTCAAGATTCGCTGCAAAATTTTCGGCAATAACGATGCCTTTGACTTCACTGTCAACGAACTGATGTTCCATTTCTCGTGGCGTATATAAGGGATTTGTATTGACGATCGTTAACCCAGCTTTTAGACAGCCAAAAAGTGCAATTGGATATTGTAAGAGATTGGGCATCATAATGGCTACACGGTCACCAGGTAATAAACCCCGTGAATTTAAGTATGCTCCAAATTGATCCGACAATGTGTTCACTTCTTTATATGTCATCGTCTTACCCATACAAGAGAAGGCCGGTCTTTTAGCGAATTCCGTACATTTTTTAGTGATATAATCTACAAGAGTTGGATACTTATCAACATCGATATTAGCAGGTACTCCGGTCGGGTAGTTCTTGAGCCAGGTTCTTGTTCCTTCCATTTGTTTTTTTCTTGTGGTCAAATATAGTATTATATGAATAGTCTTCCGCTACTTTAGAATTAACCTCTGCAATGGACTTTTAAATAAAATAGATATACATTTGCGCTCCAATTTTTTTTATTAACCCTTTCAGGATTATGATCCTGAAATACAAACCTGATTCCTTTGCCATGGCAGATGAAAAGAATCTTGTAACCCAAGAACAAACGGATACCGAAATTCAAGAATCGGTAGAACAGATAGCGACTCAAGCAGTCGTAGAAGACCAAACTGGAGTTGAAGAAGATCATGTAGAAACTGTGCTTCCTGAAAATCCAGAACCGGAAAGCCCTCATGATGATTTTGACTGGAGTATCGGAAAGCAGCGGATCGTCAAATACACAGAAGAACAAATCACCAAGTACATTTCTGATTATGAAGAGTCTTTAAAGACCTTACAGGAAAATGTCGTAGTTACCGGTAAGGTTACTTCTTTCAGTGGTGGTGATGTTGTACTTGATATCAATCACAAATCTGATGGACTTGTTTCTTCTTCAGAATTCAGAGACATGCCAGATTTGGCTGTAGGGGATAATGTAGAAGTGTATGTAGAATTAACGGAGGACGACAGAGGCCAGCTTGTTCTTTCTAGAAGAAAAGCTAAATTATTAAAAGCCTGGGAAAACATTGTTGATTCTTATCAAAATGGAACAATTATTAAGGGTACGATTATCAGTAAGACTAAAGGTGGGTTGATAGCTGATTGTGGAGGCCTTGAAACATTTTTACCAGGCTCTCAGATTGATATAAAGCCGATTGTTGACTACGATGCATATGTCGGGAAAACAATGGAATTTAAAGTTGTCAAAATTAATGAGGCAATAAAGAATGCGGTTGTATCCCACAAAGCGTTAATAGAATCTGACCTGGCTGAGCAACGTGAGCATATTATTGCTGGACTTGAGAAAGGACAGGTATTGGAAGGTATCGTCAAAAATATTACTGACTTTGGTGCCTTTATGGACCTTGGTGGTGTTGATGGATTGCTTTACATTACCGATATCTCCTGGGGTAGAATAAATCACCCAAATGAGGTATTAGAACTAAACCAGAAAATCAACGTAGTTGTATTGGACTTTGACGAAAACAAGCGAAGAATATCGCTTGGATTAAAGCAACTTCAACCGCATCCATGGGATGTACTTGCTGCAGATATAGTTGCAGGTTCGATAATCAAAGGACAAATTGTAAATATTGAGGATTACGGTGCTTTCCTTGAAATAATACCTGGTGTAGAAGGATTGATTCACGTCTCAGAAGTAAACTGGAGTACGCAACCTGTAAACGCAAGAGATTTCTTTGATCTCGGAACTGAATATGAGGCGAAAGTTGTAACAATTGATCGTGAAGAAAGAAAGATGTCTCTAAGTATCAAGCAGCTTTCAGAGGATCCATGGTCAAATATTCTTCAGAAATTTCCTGTTGGCAGCAAGCACAGTGGAGAAGTTAAAAATTTAACCCCCTATGGTGTCTTTGTTGAATTGGAAGAAGGAATAGGTGGTATGATTCATATCTCGGATCTTTCGTGGACCAAGAGATTTAATCATCCGTCTGAATATACTAAAGTGAGTCAGGAAATTGAGATCACTATACTTGATATTGACCTCGAAGATAGAAAGTTGGCTTTAGGACATAAACAACTTGAAGAAAACCCATGGGACACATTTGAGAATGTATTTCCTGTTGGCTCATACCATGAAGTCACTATTATCAGAAAGGATGACCGTGGAGCTATCGTACAACTTCCTTACGGATTAGAAGCGTATGCACCGATCAGACATATAAAGAAAGAGGATAATTCAGCAGCCGAAGTAGATGAAGCCTTAACAGTGAAGGTTATCGAATTCAATCGGGATGATAAACGCATAGTAGTTTCTCATTCAAGGTATGTAGACGATATTAAGAGGAAGGCTGATGATGAGGTGAGACGTTCGAAAGGAGAAGAGGTAAGAAAGACAAGAAAAACGATCCAAAGCCAAAAATCTAAATTGGAAAAAACAACACTTGGAGAACTTGACGTTTTTTCTCAATTGAAAGATCAACTTAAAGAAGCACAGCAGGCAGCTCCGGTGGCTGAAGCAGTACCAGAAAAGGTTGTCGAGAAAGTTGAAGCAGAACCAGAGGCAACTCCTGAAGCTGTAACAGAGCCAGTTGCGGCAGAGTCAGAGGCAACTCCTGAAGCTGTAGCAGAAGAGCCAGCTGTAGTAGCGTCAGAGACAACTGCTGAAGCTGAAGCGGAAAAGCCTAAGAAAGCAACAGTTAAAAAGGAGAAGCCTGATGATTTCAAGAAGATTGAAGGAATCGGACCTAAGATTGCTCAGTTGTTAAATGAAGCTGGAATCAACTCTTTTAAAGATTTGGCTGCTTCTGATGTTGAAAAAATCAAAGAGGTTTTAGAAGCTGCTGGCAGCAGATATAAAATGCATGATCCCACTACATGGCCAGCCCAGTCAAAACTGGCGGCTTCTGGAGACTGGGACTCTTTGAAGACATTACAAGATGAGTTAAAGGGGGGCAAATAAGTTGCTCTATTTCTAAAGTATATTAATTAGCCTCGGTATCTGATGATACTGGGGCTATTTTCTTTATGTTAGATAAAATATCAACCCGAATCAATGAAGAGTGTAGTGGTAATAGGCGGGGGATTTGCTGGACTTAGCGCGGCTTGTTTTTTAGCTCGTGGAGGATTCAACGTAACATTATTAGAAAAAAATGATAGTACAGGGGGACGATGCAGATCTTTTAAAGCTAAAGGATTTGTTTTTGATATGGGCCCCTCATGGTATTGGATGCCGGATGTTTTTGAGCGTTTTTATCAATCTTTTAATTATACTACATCCGACTTTTATGATTTGGTGCGTCTGGACCCGTCTTATCAAGTTTTTTTCGAAGATGGAGACATTCTCTCGATTCCTGCCAATTATGAGCAATTACGCGAGGTCTTCGAAAGATATGAACCCGGGAGTGCAGAGCAGTTAGATAAGTTTCTTGAAGATGGTGCATATAAATATGATGTCGGCATGCGAGAATTTGTTCATAAGCCTTCGCTATCAATAAGTGAATTTGTTTCATGGAGAATTATCCGGGATTTCTTCAGACTGGATTTATTGAAGAGTATTTCAAAAGAAATAAGGGGAAAGTTTAAAAATCCAAAATTAATTAAGCTGCTTGAGTTTCCGGTTTTGTTTTTAGGAGCAAAACCTCAGGATACACCTGCCCTATATAGTTTGATGAATTTTGCGGATATCAAACTAGGCACCTGGTATCCCCAAAAAGGAATGGCTGAGGTTCCCAGGGCAATGACTACAATAGCAGAAAGCCTTGGCGTGAAGATACATCTTGAGGAACCAGTTGTAAGCATGAGTATTTTAGACAAAAAGATTACTGAGGTGAGCACAGGAAAGGCAGTTTATAAAGCAGATGCGGTTATTTCTACTGCTGACTATTATCATACTGAGACATCCTTACTCCCAGCCAAATTTCGCTCGTATAGTGATAAATATTGGGATAAACGTACGATGGCACCTTCATCTTTACTATTTTATGTAGGTTTAGATTGTAAAATTGATGGCTTAGAACATCACAATCTATTTTTTGATACAGACTTTGACCAGCATGCTGAGCAGATTTATGATCGGGCGGAATGGCCTGGACAGCCTTTATTTTATGTCTGTTGTCCATCCAAAACGGACCCTACAGTTGCCCCTGCGGGTAAGGAGAATTTATTTTTATTGATACCTCTGGCTGCTGGACTTAAGGATGAAATGAAAGAAAGAGCATCACTTTTTGATATATTAGTAAGAAGACTAAAGAAAAGAATCGGTGTGGATATCACAGCTCACATAGAATATAAGCGTTCATTTTGTGTAGATGATTTTAAGAGTGTCTATAATTCATTCAAAGGAAATGCTTATGGATTAGCAAATACATTAAAGCAAACGGCATTTTTAAAACCAAAACTTCGCAGTAAGAAGATAGAAAATTTGTTTTTTGCAGGTCAATTAACGACTCCTGGACCTGGAGTGCCTCCTTCTTTGATCTCAGGGGAGGTGGCTGCTAAGTTTCTAATGAGTCAGAATCAATCCAAGAATGTTTCATAAATGATAGATCTTTATAACAGTGTATGTCGGGAATGTAGTCAGATCGTAACGAATAGATACAGTACGTCATTTTCCCTGGGCATAAGGATGTTTGCCGAAGAATTTCGAACACCTATATATAGTATTTATGGTTTTGTGAGATTTGCAGATGAGATTGTGGATACATTTCATAAACATGACAAACGTGCACTTTTTGCAGAATTCAGACAACATACACATCAAGCGATAGCTCGTGGGATTAGTCTTAACCCAATTCTTAATGCCTTTCAGGAAGTAGTAAAGAAGTATGATATCAATGCAGAACTCATTGATGGTTTTCTTGATAGTATGGAAATGGATTTGGATAAAGATACTTTTGACCGGGCGACATATGAGAAGTATATTTTTGGTTCCGCCGAAGTTGTGGGCCTCATGTGTTTGAAAGTTTTTGTGAAAGGAGATGAGCAAGAATATAGTCGACTTAAAACATCAGCGATGAAGTTAGGGTCGGCATTTCAGAAAGTAAATTTTCTCAGAGACATGCGGAGTGATTACCTGGATCGGGGGAGAGTATATTTCCCAGAGGTGGATTACAATGCATTTACATGTAAGCAGAAGAAAGAAATTGAACTGGAGATTCAATCGGAATTTGACGAAGCGTACAAAGGAATTAAAGCATTACCTCGTGGGGCGAGACTTGGCGTTTATTTAGCATATACGTATTACCTGAGGTTGTTGAAGAGAATAAAAAAATGTTCTGCTGAAGAAGTCAGGAAACAAAGAATAAGAGTTCCGGACACTCACAAACTATTATTGCTTAGTACGAGCACTTTAAAGTATCAATTACGGGCTATATAGCATTTATACGAATGCTATTTTCTCACCATATTTTAATAATATTCTAGTAGTTTATGTGATTAGTATAGATTAATCACAATTAATATCAAATGACGGCATTTTATCAAATGTCGGAATTTTATTTAAAATTATTTTTGACAAAGTGTTGTGTATGTCATGAACAAGAGGTTATCTTTGCGATCCCTTTTAAAAGAAGGGGAAAAGTTATTTGACACGATAGGATAAGGAATGCGTAACGAACTAATTAAATTTAGCTCAAGAGCTCGTCGAACATTACTAAAGAATCGACGATCAAACGTCATAAGAATTTACTATGGAGAGTTTGATCCTGGCTCAGGATGAACGCTAGCGGGAGGCTTAATACATGCAAGTCGAGGGAGAAATTGTTTTTCGGAATAATGGAAACCGGCGCACGGGTGAGTAACGCGTACACTACCTACCTTATACTGGGGAATAGCCTTTGGAAACGAAGAGTAATACCCCATGGTCCCTACTTTTATTAGTAGGGTAAAGCTCCGGCGGTATAAGATGGGTGTGCGTCTGATTAGCTTGTTGGTGAGGTAAAGGCTCACCAAGGCGACGATCAGTAGGGGGCGTGAGAGCGTGATCCCCCACACGGGTACTGAGACACGGACCCGACTCCTACGGGAGGCAGCAGTAAGGAATATTGGACAATGGGCGAAAGCCTGATCCAGCCATCCCGCGTGAAGGATGACTGCCCTATGGGTTGTAAACTTCTTTTGTTAGGAAAGAAACGCCTGGATTTATCCGGGCCTGACGGTACCTAACGAATAAGCACCGGCTAACTCCGTGCCAGCAGCCGCGGTAATACGGAGGGTGCAAGCGTTATCCGGAATCACTGGGTTTAAAGGGTGCGTAGGCGGCGTTATAAGTCAGAGGTGAAAGCTTGCAGCTTAACTGTAAAATTGCCTTTGAAACTGTAGTGCTTGAATCACGTTGAGGTCAGCGGAATGTGACATGTAGCGGTGAAATGCTTAGATATGTCATAGAACACCAATTGCGTAGGCAGCTGACTAGGCGTGTATTGACGCTGAGGCACGAAAGCGTGGGTAGCGAACAGGATTAGATACCCTGGTAGTCCACGCCCTAAACGATGCTAACTCGATATTTGGGCTTTATGTCTGAGTGTCTAAGGGAAACCAATAAGTTAGCCACCTGGGGAGTACGTTCGCAAGAATGAAACTCAAAGGAATTGACGGGGGTCCGCACAAGCGGTGGAGCATGTGGTTTAATTCGATGATACGCGAGGAACCTTACCTAGGCTATAATGTGAGTGCTATCTGGTGAAAGCCGGAGTTCCTTCGGGACACGAAACAAGGTGCTGCATGGTTGTCGTCAGCTCGTGCCGTGAGGTGTTGGCTTAAGTGCCGCAACGAGCGCAACCCCTATTGTTAGTTGCCAGCGAGTAATGTCGGGGACTCTAACAAGACTGCCGGCGTAAGCCGAGAGGAAGGTGGGGATGACGTCAAATCATCATGGCCTTTATGCCTAGGGCTACACACGTGCTACAAAGGACGGTACAGAGGGACGCTAACCCGCGAGGGGGTGCTAATCTCAGAAAGCCGTTCCCAGTTCGGATTGGAGTCTGCAACTCGACTCCATGAAGGTGGAATCGCTAGTAATCGCGCATCAGCAACGGCGCGGTGAATACGTTCCCGGACCTTGTACACACCGCCCGTCAAACCATGGAAGCCGAGGGTACCTGAAGATGGTGACTTTACTGGGAGCTATCTAAGGTAAAATTGGTAACTGGGGTTAAGTCGTAACAAGGTAGCCGTACCGGAAGGTGTGGCTGGAATACCTCCTTTTAAGAGTACAAAGACGAGCTTTTACGCTTTCTTTCCTTCGTGTTGAATGATTTTTTTGAAGAGACAAAAAGTGTCTCTTTATTTTTGAAATAGAGACAGTATTGGTTGATAGTTGTTGATTGCCGGTTGCCGGTAGTATATATATTAATGTATACCATCGGCTATTGACTTTTAACTGCAACTGAAGAAAGTCTCGTGGCTATCCCCGTTATCGGGCTCTAATTTCTGATAGTCGAGGCTACTTATATAGTCTCGTAGCTCAGCCGGTTAGAGCACTACACTGATAATGTAGGGGTCGGCGGTTCAAGTCCGCCCGAGACTACTAGGAATAAGAAAAGTTGTCGTTTTGTGGATATGTATTATTGCATACACTCAATTCACATCTTGTTTTGTACCTATACTTTGGGGGATTAGCTCAGCTGGCTAGAGCGCTAGATTTGCATTCTAGAGGTCATCGGTTCGACTCCGATATTCTCCACGAAGTGGATAAGTTGTGGAGCAAAACTCCGAAAGGAGTTCGTGTTTTTTTATCCTGATAGAATCTTATGGATTCTGTGTTTTATTGCTCAAATTTTGAGCTCAGATAGA
>JAJCYJ010000598.1 GCA_029262975.1 Saprospiraceae bacterium | reverse complement strand
CTTTGGAAGCTGGCACTTATTTATATTGCCAATGTGGCTATAGTGCCAATCAACCGTGGTGTAACGGGTCACATCATGGCACCAAGTTCAAGCCTATGGTGGTCGAAATTAAAAAAGAACGCAAAGCATCCATTTGTACTTGTAAATTAACCAAGTCACCACCCTATTGCGATAATTCGCATGAGCAGTTAGTGTGATAAAAACATGGTGACTTTGTATGATTACGGCAATGATGTACTTGCGCAAACAAGTTGCGTAAAGAGTATCTGAATATCTATTCTTCTTTATATAATAAAATCCACTCCCTCCATTTCAAGGCATTGGAGATAAGATAACCCAGGTATAGAATAGCCAGCAGATAAGCGCCCGTCATAATATATAGACCTATACTGATAACATCCACAATGATCCAGTATGACCAGGCATATAAGACACAGTATATAATAAGAAAAGTAGCAAAGATTGACAGCATCATTTGGAAGCAATCCAAGTATGGAAAGGCTGCTTCTGTCTGCTGTTGAAAAAGAAATCCTGCAGCTCCGGAAATGAGCATCGAAACAAAAAGATAGCCTATATAATTTGGCCATGGCATCCTGGAAATTCTGATTACCTTCTTTGCATCTTCTCCCTTATACCAGAGATACAATCCCACACAAGACATCACAAGAAAGAACCCATGACGAAGTGCATCAAAATAAAGATGGGTTTCATTTACATCAACGATTATAATGCAAATCGCACTTAGAATACCGCAGGGCCAACTATAATTAGATTTTTGATAAGCGCATATAATGTACGCAAGCCCAAATATAAGACCACCATACTCGGCTATGCTGAACGACGAAATTACAGACATGCGCTATATTAATGAGACAACACAACCTCTACATTAAACTTTGCTTCAACGACGATAGGGTCTGTATTGGCAATAATATCTATAGTTTTATGATATACCCCTTCCATGTCCGTGCTATCAAAAATTGCTACAATTTTACCTTTACCTCCTGGCAATATCGAATCCTTGGGCCATTGAATATCGGTACACTTACATGCTGTAGCTAATTCAATATTTAACGGGACTGATCCGGTATTTTCAAATTCATATACTATTTCTTTCTTTTCTCCTTGTATCATTTCCCCTAATTCAATAACCTGCTCTTTAAAAGTCATAACCGGGAACGAATCCATGTTAAACCTCGGGCGAAAAGATGGTACAAACTGCTTGCTACCTTTATATTCCGTCTTTACTTCTCGACGAATTTCGATAGTCTGCGGACCTTCTAATATTTTAAATTCAGTTCTACGATTAAACCTATGTTCCGCATCCGGGCATCTCACACCATTTACACATCGATTAAGGATATTAGATTCTCCATAGCCTTTTGGTATGATTCTATCGGCTGCGACTCCTTTTTCTAATAACCAAGTCCTCGCAGATTCTGCTCTTTTTTGAGATAAATCCTGATTGAATGGTGAAGATCCTCTCGAATCGGTATGTGACGACAACTCAATCACCATATCGCTATATTCATTCATAAGATTCAAGATTATAGTTAGATCCTTTTCTGATTCGGGTAGGATATCCCATTTTTCAAACTCATAATATATATTGTCAAACCTTATCGCCTCGTTGATTGTCACGGTATCGATACGAAACTCTGGTTCTGGTGGTGGTGGCGGAGCCAAACTTTTGAGCAACACTTTTTTTCTAATTTGCTCGTCTTCGACAATGCCGTAAGTGGTTAATTCCAGTGTATCGGATATATAACCCTCTTTTGAAGTTATGACCCGGTATTTTCTTTCTGCACTAAGATCGAAGTCAAACCTGTATTCTTCCGGCAGCGTTTTAGCTTTCGGGGCATCAAAGATGGTCCTGTCAGCTAATTCAACTGTGGCGCCATTCAGTGGTTTTTCATCTTCGGTGCCCACACCTACAAGCAGTTGAATAGCTAATTGCTTAATATTAAAAGTGTAAATATCGTAGCAACAGGTTTCGCTTCCTTTCAGTTTTTTCTTTTGCTCATCTGGCCGATTAGATACTAGAAAACCGTCAGTACCTGCTTTATTCCAGGTTAAGAACCAATCATCATAGACAGTATTATAATTGAGCCCAAGGTTTTCAGGTACGGACCATTTAGTGCCGTTCCAAGTACTTGAGAAAATATCAAGTCCACCATATCCCGGTTTGCCTTCAGTGCTAAAATAAAGTTTACCATCGTGATAGTGAGGGGTCAGCTCATCATACTGAGAGTTAATTTCTTCACCAAGGTTTACAGGAGCACTTATACCTCCACCACTTAGAGAGACATAATATATGTCATCACCACCAAATCCTCCTTCCATATCTGATACGAAAAACAGAACCCTTTCACCGAGTAACTCACCTGCCGCTGGATGCCTGGCGATCCAGTTTCCATTAACGGAAGGCATGGGTTCAGCAGCTCCCCAGTCATCATCAGTCATATCGCTATAGTAGATAGTAGAAGAAGTGACTTCATCATTAGTAAGCATTTGACGCGTATAATACATGCGACGTTTATCTTCAGAGAATGCAACATTACCTACATGAAATCCATCTCTATTTACTTTTCTGTCCAATTCTTCCGGCTTACCAAAACCTTTTTCTGATTTGGTGGAACGAAAGATCTTGGTATGATAATCTTTTTCCTTTCCGTCTATAACAATTTCCTTATTGCGTTTGAAGGATGAAAAATAAATCGTTGATTCATCAAATTGTACTGGTGAATATTCCCCTGACCCAGAATTAATATCTCCTTGTGAAAAACTAACAATCACATCTTCATTTACGGGATACGAAGAAAGAGATTCCATTCCATCCAACTCGATCTGTGCGAGTGTAACTAATTCCTCATCCGTACTCAATTCAATTATTTTTTCAAATTGTGCTCTTGCTTCCCCTGCCTGATTTATGGACCTCAGAGTCCTCCCATAAGCATATCTGTCATCAACAAAAACATTATCGACATCGTCTTCAAGTACTCGTGAATAATATCTGTCAGCATTTACAAAGTCCCTTCGCTTGTAGTATGCATATGCTATGGACAGAGCAATATCTTCGGATTTATTCTCTCGGTATGCATTGCGATACCATTCCAGGGCATTATAATAGTCTCCAGCTTCCATACGCTCATCGGCAGTAACAAGCATGTCATCATACTTGACCGAATTGATAGGTTGGGCTAAGAGTTGCCCAAAAGACAGGACGAAAAGGAATGAGGTAATAATCGTATTCTTCATGAAGTCTACAGCTTTCTTATTTATTATTATTTGGGTCATAATCGGGGACAGAAAATAACGGGTTTAACTTTTGGATCTTTATAGATTCGACCGATATACCCGACTGATAATTCGAAACTGTTTCCACCCCCTAATTCTCGCAATGATGAAAGCGTCAGGTCATAACTTAATCTGACGGATAAATCTTTGATTTTGACGCCAGCTATCAGATAGGCCGCATCAAATGGAATGGCTCTGATACCCAACCCACCGGTGAGACTGAATTGCTCTTTAGGATTCACAAGATACTCTGCTGTTGTTTGCAATTGAAGTTGCGTATAATCTCCTGCTTTCATAAAAAGTAACGCCGGGTTAAGTCTTACTTTGCTTGATAACAAAGAAGATCCTTCACCAAAAATCACAAAATTACTGAAGATCGGATCTTCTTCTCTTGGTCCTCCCGGAAGAGGCATTCCTATGGAATCCGGACTGTTTGTGTTCACTACTACCGTAGCATCACGACGATTCAGATGATTTAGTGCCAGTCCAAACCTCACCAATGCACCATCATCTGTTTTTAATTTATAGGTCATGCCTGCAGACAAATCCGTGCCTTTGGGGCCACCATCCGGGTTGCTTAGAACAGACGGAAGATAAGGCCCTCCTGATTGCCGATAATCGGGTTGTTCATTTGTGACGTCAGACTGTAAAGTAAACCCAGTGGCGCTGATACCAGCGCTTCCATAACTTACTCCTATAGAGATTACCCGATTATAATTGTTATCCAGACCCAGATGATAACCAATCCGCATACCTGTGATGGTCGTCTTGTATCCTCCTGTACCGGCCTGATCAGATAATAAAGATAGACCGGCAGAAATCCAATCATTATCTAATAGCAAGTCACCTTTTACATTAATGTCGCCTGAGAGCACGACAGTTTTATAGGGATTGCTTTCTCCAAAACTTCTCCATTGATCACGATAAATTCCGTTTATCCTGTATGTTCCCTCAAAAGCACCAGTGAGCGCGGGATTGAGAATACTCGGTGCCATCCTAAAATCAGTAAAGTGATAATCCTGGGCAGAAACACCTAATACTCCGAAGAGTATCATACATCCCATCAAAATCCGTTTAACTGAAGAACTTATTCGTAAATCTTGTATCATCTTTCAAATATCGCAAGTTATTATTACAAATTAAGAAGACAGCACCAACGATATTGTGCAATTCTTATGTACAGCATCTTCTTAATGTTGCTTTTTGTATGTCCAAATAGTGCTATTGCGCAGGACGTAAGTATAGAAAACGCAGATATCACCAGTAATACTACGTCGGAAGTTAATAAAAAGCGTCTTCATTGGAGTTTAACTTTTAGTAGTGCCGCATATTTAGGCAGTTCGGCTGTATTATATAATTCCTGGTACAAGGATTATCCGCGGAGTGCATTTCATATGTTTGACGATTCAGGTGAATGGAGGGGTGTGGATAAGGCAGGTCATATCTTCTCAGGATACTTTCAATCTCATTGGTCTTATAAAGGATTGAGATGGATTGGACTGGATCCTGAGACGTCCATCATAGCTGGTTCAGGCGTAGGACTCCTGGCGCAAACAACCATAGAGGTCATGGATGGATTTTCGAGCGAATGGGGATTTTCTGCTACAGATTTTACCGCTAATGTGATTGGTGTAGGTGCTTTTGCCTCGCAACAATTACTTTGGAATGAACAACGCATCCTCCTAAAAACTTCCTCCACCTATATCGATTACAAAGATCGGTATGGGGCTCAATATTTTGAAGAACGTGCAGCAGAACTTTACGGAAAAGGATTTGCCTCTCGTTATCTCAAGGATTATAATGCTCAGACGACTTGGCTGTCACTGAATGTAAAAGCATTTTTCCCTGATGCCCCCATTCCGGAATGGCTAAATATTGCGATGGGCTATGGGGCAGAAAATATGTTTGGCGGGTACACCAACGATCTATCTGATAATTATAAGAATTGGGACCTTCCCCGGTATAGTCAATTCTATCTTTCTTTGGATGCCGATCTTTCTCGGATTGATACTAATTCACCTTTTCTACGGACCCTACTGGATGTTCTTAATATTTTGAAAATGCCTTTTAGTACTTTAGAGATTAATACCTTGGGCGAAGTAAAGTTTCACCTGATTCGTTTTTAAAAATTTTCAATGCGCAATAAGCTGGCGATTTATATTTTTACTTCTTTGCTATTCATAATAATAGCATGCAGTCCTACTGAAAGGACGACTAATACGAAAAGAGATATTATTCATCCTGACCGCTATAATGTAGCTTTTCTAATTATGGATGGAGTCTACAATACTGAACTCACGGCACCTTATGACATATTTCAACATACTATTTTCAGAGAGGGTATTAAAGCCATGAATACTTTTTTAGTGGCAGATACAAAAGAGGCTGTCACCACCTTTGAAGGCATAAGATTAATACCGGACTTTGATTATACAGTAGATGAAATACCAACTATTGATATATTGGTAGTGCCCAGTGCAGAGCATCATATGGACAGTGATTTGAACAATCAAATAATGATCGATTGGGTTTCGAAAGTAGGCAATCAGGCTATGTATGTCACCAGTCATTGTGATGGTGCATTTGTACTGGCCAAGGCGGGATTATTAGACCAGGTTGCTTCCACAACATTTCCTTCAGATATCGGTACCTATAAAGAGATGTTTTCACATCTGGATGTAAGAGATAGTACTTTGTTTGTACACGATGGTAAGTTCATTACCTCTGCAGGCGGGGCCAAGTCCTTTGAAGCGGCGCTATATCTTGTTGAAGAAATGTATGGTGCGGCCATAGCAAAAAGTATTGCGGGTGGACTTGTAATTGATTGGGACAAGA
>JAJCYJ010000597.1 GCA_029262975.1 Saprospiraceae bacterium | reverse complement strand
GGGAACATACAAATTCGATAAAACCAGAAGTGCGGTTTGGATGGAACGCACAAAAGCTTTTCCGGATAATTGTGAATTTGATGCACTTTTAACTTATACCGGTGAAGCTAAAGGCCAATGGATCAGAAGTGTTTCTCCGACAGCGGACGCTATTTCTGTCAGGCAACACCATAGTTTTATCAGATTGCCCGATAACCATTACAAGCCGAGGTCTTTTCATCCTTTTGCAGGATTTAATGCAATTTCTTTTTATGATTATGCTACTCCAATAGAATCTCCTATCAGCAAGAAGTTTATCACGAGACACAGACTTGAAAAGAAAAACCCTAGTGCGGCAGTTAGTGAGGCAAAGGAGCCCATTATATATTATATGGATCCGGGTTGCCCTGAGCCAATTAGATCAGCCTTGATGGAAGGTGCCAGATGGTGGGACCAGGCATTTCAGGCAGCTGGGTTTGCAGCGGGTACATTTCAGGTTATGGATTTGCCCGATGGAGCGGATATGCTTGATGTAAGGTATAATGTGATTCAATGGGTGCATCGGAGTACAAGAGGGTGGTCATATGGTTCATCTATCAGAGATCCACGCACTGGAGAAATATTAAAAGGCCACGTGTCACTTGGTTCTTTAAGAGTGAGACAAGACTATCTAATTGCCCAGGGAATACTTTCCCCTTTTGCAGATTCTGATGAGAATACAGGCCAAATGAAAGAAATGGCCCTTGCCCGACTACGCCAACTAGCGGCACATGAAGTAGGCCATACAATTGGACTTTCTCACAATTTTGCTTCGAGTGTTAAGAATAGGGCATCTGTAATGGATTATCCCCATCCTTATATAGAATTGACAAGTTCGGGAGTCCTGGATTTTAGCAAAGCATATGACACTAGCATTGGTGATTGGGACAAAATATCTATTACATATGGATACGCTGACTATGCGGATAATATTAATGAAGAAGAAGCGCTCAATGAAATCGTAATTTCTGCTCAGCAAGAAGGATATCAATTCATATCAGATGCAGACTCCCGACCTACTGGGGGTGCTCACCCACAATCACATTTATGGGATAATGGTGCTATAGCAGCGGATGAGTTGAATCGTATGATGACCTTGCGTCATAATGCTTTAAAAAGATTTGGTGAAGCTTCAATAACTTCCGGCACTCCTCTTTCAGAATTGGAGAAAGTATTGGTCCCATTGTACCTGATGCATCGTTATCAAATGGAAGCAACTGCAAAACTGATCGGTGGACTTGAATATCAATACTATGTCAAAGGAGATGCACTCGATCATAAAGTAAAACCTGTTTCACTTTTGGACCAGGGGCATGCCACAAGGTCAATTTTGAACACAGTCTCTGCGGCAGAATTAGCATTACCGGACCACATAGTAAATATCATTCCTCCTACAGCCTTTGGATTCAGAAGGGACCGGGAGACTTTTAAAAGTCGGACGAGTCTTACGTTTGATGCCCTGGCACCGGCGGAGTCGTATAGTCATATGGTCTTTACTATGTTATTGCATCCAGAGAGACTTTCAAGAATAGATCGACACAACCTGGCACATGGACATCCCATGAAGCTATCAGAATATTTGGAGCAAGTGGCTTCTTCCATTTTTGTCCAGCAGTCAATCAATCCATATCACAGGGGACTCGAACAGCTTGTTCAATATGTTCTTTCGACTCATTTATTAAAAATTACGCACGGTAAAAATGCAGACCCTTTAGTTGCAGCAGAAGCAAGAGCATGTCTGAAAAATATTCAGACGACATATCTGTCAGGGGCTGATTCCTTCTCAGAATATTTGAAATTTACTATTGAAAAAGGACTAGACGACCCTTCCAAGATAGAAATTCCACAACTCAATGCACTGCCTCCTGGTTCGCCAATAGGATGCTTAAGTGAGATGTAAGCAGTCTATGAATTCGGTTATAAAACGGGTTTAGGCATGTATCCCAGAATTAAAAGAAGGTATATTGGCCGTCTTGGTATATATAATATTGCCAAGCTTTTAGTCAAAGAGCAAGAGAATTGAATGTGATCTGACTCATTAGTGTCGACTAGAATTAGGTGATATTAATAGCACATTGCACACCTCTTTACTTATTCGGATATTTGCGGGCTAATTACAAGAAATGCCACAATACAGAGAATTCAAAAAGTTAGATCTTCCACAAATAGATCAGGAGATACTCACATTTTGGAATAAAGAAAAGATATTCCAAAAAAGTATCGAAGGGCGATCAGAAGATCAATCTTTTGTTTTCTATGAAGGCCCCCCTTCAGCAAATGGTAAGCCAGGAATTCATCACGTTATGGCGCGAACCGTCAAGGATTTATTCTGCCGGTATCATACTATGAAAGGACAACGTGTAGAACGTAAAGGAGGATGGGATACCCATGGGCTACCCGTAGAGTTAAAGGTGGAAAAAGAATTGGGAATCACAAAAGATGATATCGGTACAAAGATCAGTGTTGAGCAATATAATCTCGAATGCAGAAAAGCAGTAATGAGATTTAAAGAAATGTGGGATGACCTGACACGTAAAATGGGTTATTGGGCTGACCTTGATAATCCATACATTACATTTACCAATGATTATATAGAATCAGTTTGGAGTTTGCTCAAAATCCTACATTCCAAAAAACTAATATATAAAGGATACACAATTCAACCATATTCACCGGCTGCAGGCACAGGACTTAGTTCTCACGAATTGAATATGCCGGGTGCTTATAAAGACGTAAGTGACACTTCAGCGGTAGCACAGTTTGAAGTTATTAATGATGAAAAATCAGCTGCTATATTTGAAGGGAATGCAGCAGGTGGGCTCTATATTCTTGCATGGACAACTACACCATGGACTTTACCATCCAATGTAGCGCTTGCCGTTGGTCAAAAAATCAATTATGCGAAAATTGCTACCTATAATCCTTATACAAAAGAGCCTGTTAATCTGATTATTGCTGAAGATTTATTGTCAAAGTGGTTTAAACAAGATCAAGCAGAGGCAGATTATGAATCTTACAGTTCAGAGGATAAGTTAATCCCTTACAAGATGCTGGGCAATTATTCAGGGTCTGAACTTGAAGGGTTGCGCTATCACCAGTTATTGCCCTATGTCCAACCGGTTGATGGAGATGCATTCAAGGTAGTCACAGGTGACTTTGTATCGACCTCTGATGGCACGGGCATCGTTCATATTGCTCCTTCATTTGGAGCCGATGATATGAGGATAGGGCGCCAGAATGGACTTGGATCACTGACATTAGTGGACAAGCAAGGAAAGTTTGTAGACGAGGTTACTGACTTTGCAGGCAGATATGTTAAAGATTATAAAGATGAAGAGAATTACCGTGATGTAAATATTGATATCTCTATTAAATTAAAGGAAGAGAATAAGGCCTTCAATGTGCAGAAATATAAGCACAACTATCCTCATTGCTGGCGAACAGATAAACCTATATTGTATTATCCTCTGGACAGTTGGTTTATCAAAGCTTCTGCCTTCAGAGAGCGTATGGTTGAATTGAACAACACGATCAATTGGAAACCTACTCATACCGGAGAAAAGAGATTTGGAAATTGGCTGGAGAATTTGCAGGACTGGAATCTATCCAGAAGTCGCTATTGGGGAACACCGCTTCCTTTATGGCGCACAGAAGATGGAACCAGCGAGATCTGTATCGGCAGTATTTCTGAGTTAACAGCTGAAATAAAAAAAGCAAACGATATATTAGGGCTGACACAGAGTGTACCAGAGGATTTGCATAAACCATATATCGACGAGGTTATATTGGTCTCAGGGGATGGTCAAGCAATGAAGAGAGAATCCGACCTGATAGATGTTTGGTTTGATTCGGGTGCCATGCCGTTTGCACAATGGCATTACCCAAAAGCCAATCATGAGATCTTCAAAAATAATTTTCCAGCTGACTTTATATGTGAAGGAGTAGATCAAACGCGTGGATGGTTTTATTCACTCCATGCCATAGGATCAATGGTCATGGACAGTGTAGCTTTCAAAAATGTTGTGAGTACCGGGTTAGTTTTAGATAAGGATGGTGTCAAAATGTCTAAAAGATTGGGAAATGTCATTGATCCATTTGAGACGCTTTCTAAATACGGAGCTGATCCAACCCGATGGTATATGATGACCAATGCACAACCGTGGGATAATTTGAAATTTGATGTTGCGGGTGTTGAAGAAGTAAGACGCAAGTTTTTCGGCACGCTTTATAATACCTATTCTTTCTTTGCACTTTATGCAAATATTGACAGGTTCTCATTCGAGCAATCATATATACCATTAAAGCAGAGACCAGAAATTGACAAGTGGATCATTTCTCTTTTAAACACACTGGTTAGTAATGTCGATAGGGATTACGCTGATTATGAGCCAACTAATGCGGGAAGGGCGATTCAGTCTTTTGTAGAGGATCATCTGAGCAATTGGTATGTCAGGTTGTGTCGCCGAAGATTTTGGAAAGGAGATTATAACCAGGATAAAATTTCCGCATATCAGACTTTATATGAATGTCTGGAGACTGTTTCTAAATTGATGGCACCGATCGCTCCATTTTTTGGAGATTGGCTTTATAGAAACTTGAATCAGGCATCTGGACGTGAAAAATATGAGAGTGTTCATCTTGCCCTGATTCCAAATGTAGATGAAGCATCAGTAGATAAGGCACTTGAAGAGCGCATGGACTACGCACAAAGGATTTCATCTCTTGTGTTATCGCTTCGAAAGAAGGAAAGTTTACGCGTTCGCCAACCATTACAAAAAATACTTTTACCTATTCTTGATCAGAGATTTAAAGAACAAGTACAATCCGTTGAAGATTTAATTTTGTCTGAAGTTAATATCAAAGAGATTGAGTATATCACAGATACTGCAGGTGTAATTAAAAAGAGAATAAAACCCAACTTCAAAACACTCGGAAGAAAATTAGGAAAAGATATGAAAGCCGCAGCTCAAGCTATTGAAGGGCTTACTCAAAATGAAATCTCAGAAATTGAAAAAAGCGGCAATTATAATTTAAGTATTAACGAGACAAATTATCAATTGTCTTTGGAGGATTTTGAAATTAGTGCAGATGAAATTCCCGGATGGCAGGTGGCAAGTGATGGAGATATTACAGTTGCTCTTGACATTACAATAACTGACATACTTAAGAGTGAAGGTATTGCCAGAGAATTGGTGAACAGAATTCAAAACATAAGAAAACAAAATGATTTTGACGTGACGGATCGAATAAATGTAGCGATCAGTGACCATGAATTGGTACAAAATGCAGTGCATTCATTTTCAGAATACATAAAGACGGAAGTGTTGGCGGACCATTTGAAATTATCATCAGAAGTGACAGGACATGAAGTTGAATTAGTTGAAGATGTAACTATAAATGTACTGGCATCCCGGGTTTAATATTTTTATCCCAGCGCAACGTAACAATTAAATAGGAGAGTATTATAACGACAATACCCGCTCGCCAAGATCCTTTTTTATTTATGAAATAATAGAGACTACTTTACCACAGAACAAGGCTATTGGCTTACCCGATTCTAAAAAGAAATTTTCCCAATAAAATTCTTTAACCGTCACCCATTTCCACAAGGCCTTAGTGGGTCTGGACAGACAATTTTTTAGTGAAATAATAAAGCCCATAAAACGATACTGATCTCTAAATACATTTTTTCCATCTCTACCCTCTGCAAAGGTTGCTTTTATGTGCCACCATAATTTTAATTTGACGGGCATTACAAGATGGTCAATGTGAAAGTCTGGGTCATAACCTATCTTATAATCATGCTGCCGCAATTTAATTTGTACGATGTTTTCAGCAGCATAGCCCAGTTGACGACCTTTCATGCCGATTTGATTTGGGAATCCTCCAACAAATTCTAAGGCCTCTTTCTTTATAAAAATATTGCTACCCCAATTATATCCATCTTTAATCAGACCCCTCTTCTCTTTTAGTATTGGTTTGGATCCGAATGTTTGATCCAACCATCTTGGGCGACCATATTTCCACCAGGATTGAATATGTCCACCAAAGGAATCGAATTCATTTTCAATAATTATGTTCATTGCATTTTCTATATAATCAGGCGGGACGCGAGCATCATCATCTAAAAAACCAAGCCATGTTGCATTGCTCAATCGAATACCTGTATTTCTTGCATGGCTCAGTCCAGGTTGTTGCTCGATAGTGACTTGTATATTTTTAATTTGAGATATAACCTCGATAGTCATGGGATCAAATGAGGTGCTGTAATTATTGACAATGATCAGACCCCAATTATTAAATCTGGTGACTTGAGAAGCCAGTGAAGAAAGACAATCTCTAAGTATTTCTTCTCGATTATATGTACAGATTATAATATCAAGCGCAACACTCATATTAGTATTAGGAGGTATAATCTATTTTACCATAGTACGATATATATAACAGCAAGTATCGAACATATAGCAATAGCAAGAACATTGAAAGTGTTATCTGTCTTGAAAAGGGAATCTTCTATATCCATTGCTTTTTTATCATCAACCCTTCTTTCTGTAAGAAGTAGATAGACTAAAATTGCTGATATCGAAAGAATAATAAAACCGAACCATTTTGATACACCGGTGTCAAGAAAGACAATTTTAAATCCAGAAGCAATTGATATCATTGCAAGAGCACCAATCAAAACAATCCTAAAGAAAGCATCTTTTTCTTTCTGAGCCCTGTTCATTTTTAATTCTGTCATGGAGATTATAACCACTAAGGCTGAGAGCACAAGAAAGCTAAAACCCATTCTGTCAAGGAATGGCAGTGCCGGATAAAAGGTTTGTAAAGCCCATGAAAGTGGAATCGAAAGAAGGACAACTGTCAGGGCCGCATTGGCAGTGGATCGCTTCCAAAAAAGACCAAAAATGAATACTGCTAATACACCCGGACTTATAAAGCCTGTATATTCCTGTATATATTGAAATACCTGTTCGAGGTTACCTAATGCAGGGGCTACTACGACGCCGATCAGGATGGCAAGTGCGGATGATATCTTTCCTGTATTAACCAGGTTTTTTTCTGAAGCCTTTTTGTTAAAAATAGTTTTGTAAACGTCTAATGTAAATATGGTTGAGGCACTATTGACCATTGAACTAATTGAAGATCCGATAGCTGCTACGAGGGCAGCGAAAACTATTCCTTTAAAACCGACACCGACGTGGGTACTGAGTACCCAGGGAAAAGCCTGGTCAGCTTTATCAATTTCCGCTCCTAAAACGAATGCCGCAATACCGGGAAGTACAACTATTAGAGGCATCATTAATTTTAGCAAGGCTGCAAAAGCTACACCTTTCTGAGCCTCTTTAAGACTTTTAGCCGCAAGAGCTCTTTGTATGATATATTGGTTAGTGCCCCAATAATAAAGATTGGCGATCCACATACCTCCCACTAGCACACTTATGCCCGGAAGTAAACTATATGACGGATTATCTCTATCAAGGATGATATCAAATTTGTCTGGAACTTTTTCATAAAGTGTAGTTAAACCGGATAAAAATCCACCGTCTCCCACTTGTGATATGACCAGGTAACTTGCCATCAGTCCACCAAGTACGAGTACGACCACCTGGGCCACATCAGTCCAGACGACCGCTTTAAGACCACCAAATATTGAAAAACTTGCCGAGTATAATGCCAGCCCAACAATGCCCCAAATCATCGGTACCCCAAGTAATTGTTCGATAGCCAGACCACCGAGGTATAGTACGGAAGTAATATTCACAAAGACAAAAAGAAAGAGCCAGAATACGGCCAAACCAATTCTTACACGGTTGTCATATCTGACTTCCAGAAATTGAGGCATTGTATAAATCTCCTTTTTAATAAAGACGGGTAGAAAAAATTTGGCGACCAGGAGTAGGGTAGCGGCGGCCATTAATTCATAAGTAGCAATAGCAATACCCATGACAAAACCGCTTCCGTTCATTCCAAGAATCTGTTCTGTGGAAATATTGGATGCAATCAATGAACCACCTACAGCCCACCATGGCAGAGATTTACTTGCAAGAAAATAATCTTTAGAGGTTTCATTTCCCCCCTTTCGCTGGGAAATCCAAATACCAAAACCAATTATACAGAAGATATATCCAAAGAAGAGCGTGTAGTCGAGATTAGAAAAAGTCATATTTGAAGATTATACCATTGTTCAGGTATCAAGGATAAGAATTTATAAGGTATTAATCGGTCTTTGACTCTGGGTGAAGTAGAAATGATTCATGACCGCACCTCACAATTAATGCATTTTAAGTGTGTATGACCCAAAGAATGTATCGTGAATTTGATTTTTCAATTATCAGTTGTGTTGAAGTGCCGAAAGATTTTCAAAGTAAATTTGGGGTGTCGTATTCTGAATAAACAATTTATGCTATAATTGTGTGCAAATTATGCTGCCACGCAACCAAAAAGAGATAATTTTTGTACTCCGAGTTAAATTAAGCGATTAGATTTTCTCAATCGAGTTCAAAAGCATATTTTTAGTCGCGGACTTAAAAGAAGTCCGAAAATTTACTAACAAATAACTTGTATGAAAAATCTGATAAATGTAACCAAGTTACTGTCGCTTGGTGTATGTCTTCTTATAGGCGTCACAATGACAGCACAAGGTCAAATAGCAGGTACTGTCTTCGACGAATCCGGAGAAGCCTTAATTGGTGCCAATGTTATTATCCAGGGTACTACTGAAGGAACTACATCTGACATTGACGGGACCTTTAGTTTTAATACTACCCGATCATTCCCACTTGTAATTATCATTTCATTCACTGGATTTACCAGTCAAGAAATGGATTTAACAGGACCTTCTTCAAATCTCAGTATTACCCTTACTGAAGGTATTTTACTGGGAGATGATGTAGTAATCTCTGCATCGAGAAGAAGAGAAAAGATACAGGAGGCTCCAGCTTCTATATCTATTATCACTGCACGTAAGTTAGCCGCGTCGCCGCAGGATAACCCGGCGAGAAACTTGATTAGTATGCCTGGAGTAACAATTCAACAACAGTCTGCATCAGTGATCAATATTCAATTGAGAGGTGATGGAGGTATCTTTGGATCTGCATCTTTTCCAATCCTTGATTATCGGTCCCTGTCAGGTCCGGGTTTAGGTACATTTGATGCACTGAATTCTCCGTTGAATAATATTGACTTAGAAAGAATCGAAGTAGTTAGAGGTCCGGGATCAGCACTTTATGGTCCGGATGTTACTTCTGGCGTGGTACACTTTATCAGTAAGTCTCCTATCGATGTTCCCGGGACAACAATCGAATTAGTCGGTGGGGAACTGAATACTTTTGGTGGTGCTATAAGACATGCGACCAAGGTTTCAGACAAATTTGGTTTTAAAATAAATGGTCTCCTCAAGAAAGGAAATGAATTTACTTTAGATGTAAATGATCCTACAGATTTAGCACAAATGGCAAAGTTTAGCCGTACGGTAAGTAAACCTGCTATTAACGGGGGTATCGTCGATGCTACACAGGCAGGAACTGTACTCTTAAATGAGCAGGATCTTGATCCGGATGGTGATGGTAATATGATGCAAAATGACTGGCGTCAGTTTTTATTAAATGCAACTTTAGAGTTCAGACCCCAAGATGACTTATCTATAAATATCTCAGGTGGTACGAATTCAGCATCACACGTTTTCTATAATTCACAGGGAGAAGGTCTTTCTCAGGCTACTGAATATTGGGTCCAGGGAAGATTTCAGAAAGGCGGTTTATTTGGACAAATCTTTTGGCTAACTAATGACGGAGGATCTGATGAGAACCCTACCTTTTTATACCAAACTGGAAATACAACCACTGTTGCCAGAAAACAACTCGAGGGGCAACTTCAGTATAACTGGGATATGCCTAGTCTCTTGAATAGTAATTTTACTGCTGGTTTTGATTACAGAAGTTCAACTGCCAACACCTTCAACCAGGTCTATGGTAGAAATGAAGATGATGATGACTTCTCCATTTACGGTGCTTATCTACAGGGTAAATTTGCATTAGGAGATAAGTTAGATTTAGTACTTGCAGGAAGATTTGATCAATTTAACTTCCTGGATGAAACTGCATTTCAACCAAGAGCAGTATTAGTATTCAAGCCTTCGAACAGACATACATTCAGAGCAGGATTTAACAAAGCTGTTGGATCACCGACACAACTTCAGGTAAACATTGATTTTCCAGTGTCTTCACCGGTACCGGGAGCATTTGATATTTGGTTGTTAGGAAATAGAGACGCGCAAACATTTAATAATCCTGTGATCCAGTTA
>JAJCYJ010000596.1 GCA_029262975.1 Saprospiraceae bacterium | reverse complement strand
ACATAATCTGATATTCATTCCCTTAATAATGAAATTTAAAAATAAAAACAGTATTCCAAACCTGAGCTTAAATAAGTTCACACAAATATTAATGCAAAACGGTTCATTGTTAGAATTGAAAAAAATCAAACTAAAATTTCTTTATGAATACATCCAATACTTTGGAACCTACCAGTCTAAAAAAGCAAAAACACATATTTAGAAAAGTTATATAAGTTAAACTAAGGTTGATGCCTATGCGCGCCCTTCGCGGGAAGGTGGCCGCAGGTCGGATGAACGACTGACCCCGAAGGGTCGAGTATGAACGACTGACCCCGAAGGGTCGAGTGCGACAGCGCTCGAAAGGAGTGAAGGCGTAAGCCCGAGCAGAATTGAAAATTGAAAATGAAAGGAGTGAAGGCGTAAGCCGGAGCAGAATTGAGAATTGAAAACGAAAGGAGTGAAGGCGTAAGCCCGAGCAGAATTGAGAATTGAAAACGAAAGGAGTGAAGGCGTAAGCCGGAGCAGAATTGAGAATTGAAAACGAAAGGAGTGAAGGCGTAAGCCGGAGCAGAATTGAAAATTGAAAATGAAGGAGAAGGCATAAGACCTTATATAATGATGATAATGCATACTTATAGATAATTCGAAAGGAATCCCCCGCCTTCGGCACCCCCTTAAAAGTGGGACCTTTGCAGCTGCATTTTTTGGCCCACATTCCAAAGGAGGTGGCCGCAGATCCGAGGATTGGCCTTATCTTTTCCACATACCAAAAAAGCGGCGATCGTTTTATTTAATTTCAAATTAAAAATATGCGTTTAATAGTGAAAGCACGGGATGTAATGTACATAAGTGCTTAAGATCCTGTGTGCCTATAATCTTGCAAAAAAGAAGTCGCAATGCATCCATTTATGTCCTCCTTCTAAAGGAGGTAGCTGCAGGCCGGAGGATTTGCTCTATATTTCCCTAATGTTAAAAAAAGTACCTAGTCTCGTAAGCCCGTGCACAATGACAGAATTGAGAATTTGTGAATTTTGATATGGCTATGCCATCGACAGGAGATAATTAAAGCTAATCCTTACATAAACTGAGGGCGGATTTTCCTTTAGGATCAAGGCAAGGGAGTGCAATTAGAATATTAGAATTGATAATTTTCGTTTGTTGATTGCTAGTACATGCCTAAAACTGATACCTGACTTGCATCTTGATTCTGCTGGATACGCTTCCCTCAATTAGATTATTTCCAGAACTTATAAAATCTCTATCAAAATACTTGGTTTGCTCCCATCTTATTTCGGCCATTAATTTTCTGGAAATACTATACCGGCAATGGAAGTAATAACGTAGTCCTTCACCATTAAAGGAAGGAATATAATATTCAAATAATAAGTCATTTTCAAATGTATATATGCGGGCGTCAAAATTTGAAATATTGAAATAGGCGATCCGGGCACTCAAAGATAGGGGAGTGTCCATCTTCCTGCTTATAATATCCTGGTACATTAATATTCCTTTTTCAACTGATTCTTCCTTGTGATAGAGAGAAAATTCGATTCTTGATCTCAGTTCGAGTCCATCCAATAACTGGTGCGCAGTATGTAATCGCAATCTTTGAATTGTCTTCGGGACAGGGACGTCCACGCGCAGATCCTTTATACTATTTTCATCTTTAGTTTCATATCTGTATTGGATATAAAAATGTCTTGATCGGTTTTCTTTGTAATCTATTCTAATTAAATATTCATGACCCGACGATGGACTATCTACTCTGAATTTTAACCAATCATGTCTCCATTGGTCAGCATATGCCCTGATACTCCATCGACGGGCAGGGCGATATTCCATTCCAATATATATGCCTTTCTCATCATTGACGGAAGATCTTTCGCCAAATGCATTGCCATATAAAGTATTATATGCCCGTCCATAATTTCTATATACTACCGAGATATCAAATGTGGGATCAAATGTTTTTACGATTCCATGAATTTGAGCCCAACCTCTTCGATTTAGATTAGAATTATCTTTATAATTAGAATACGCACTGCTCGCAATTTCGCCATAAAAATTCCAACCGCCATAATGTACATTGTAATCAAGACTGATATTCGATAACTTGTCTCCATGCCATCTGAATAATTGATATGGCTGACTACTCATCTCAAATCTTTTGTCAAATTGATGATGTATCGTATTTAGATTTATCTGAATTACATCACTATGATTAAATTTTAATGATGCACCTAAGGATGTTTCATTCGTTGCATCCTGATCCTCACGCTCCCCGGTAGTTCTGTGTAGTCCTGTGGCTGGCAGGGAACTGAAGGTAGTAAACCCCTGACTATCCATACCAGATAAATTGGCATCTCTGGGTATGTATGAACCAAATGCCAGTGCACTAAATTTAGAATGCCGTGGTTGAATCGTAAGTGCAATACCGCGAAAAGCAATATTTTCTGACACACTATTATAAATGCGCACCCCTGATTGTCCTTTTTTAATATGAGTTGTCATAGAACTCTTTCCTAATCCAAATGATGCATGGGTCGTCAATCCCTGACCTACATTGATACTATAATCACCTATATTTATTTTTTTAATCCAGGATGTTGGATTGTCAATTTGGTAATAAACCGATAGATAATCAAGGCCGGTATATGCTATTTTATTCGACAATGATTCACCGGGATCCTTTTCTATTATAAATCCGAATCTACTTCTGGCTTTAGTATGATTAAAGCGCAGGTAAAGATGTTGTTTGTCTCCTATGTATTTGGCCGGATTATTATTTATAGACTTGAATCCTCTCGCGGTTTCAATATTATATTTCCATTTCAGATACAGTTGACTAAGGGATTGGTTTAGTCCTGAAAGAGTCAGATTGCTTTCTGGAACCTTCGCAGATCTAATCTCAACAAATAATCTGAGCATGGATAATTTTTCTATTGACAATCCTGGTACAGATTGTAATTCATATATGGAAAGAAAGTCTCCATAATCTGCTCGGTAGGATATTATTTTTTGGACATCTGCATCGGACAAAAA
>JAJCYJ010000595.1 GCA_029262975.1 Saprospiraceae bacterium | reverse complement strand
TTAAGGACTTATTAAGAGCAGTCAATGAGAGACCAAACTTTTCGGCCCATTGTGGAAGTCCATCAGCAAGGTTAACTTTATCAATTAATGTTTCATAATCATCAAAAGAACAAAATGATCTAGCCGAATCATAATATAACGACAATTCATTAGGGCGATTTAATTGTTTTAAATTCTTTATAATTAGCTGGTACGTTTCAGGAGATGTAGGATCTAATTCCATTAGCTCTTCAGCCATTTTCAACGAAAGAATAAAATTCTTAGCCTCAAATTCTCTTTTGCAAGATTCAATTCCGGAAATTAATTCTAATTCATTAGGACGATTTGATTTCTTTGCTTCAAAATTCTTTTTAGTCTCATTGTTTGCTACCTCATCAAATTCCAATTTTGTCAATACATTATTTAAATCTATTGTTGCGTTATTGGCGGGAGCAATACTTTTCAATTGTTCAAATTTTTTACATGCCTCTTTAATCTTGCCCTGCTTTATTCTGGCATTGATTATTCTTATATGTGCCGTAATATCATCTGGATTACTATTAAGAATATTCTCATTCACTAATATTTCATTTTGCCAATCTCCCTTCCATCGATGTAAATCACTATATAGTCTTAAGATATTAATATCACCCTTACTAATTTTTAGAGCATCTAGGATCAAGTGTTCTGCATCCAAGAAATACTTCATGGATAACATTAATTTAATTGTTCGATAATGCCAATTTATATTATTTGGAAACATTTTAATTATCCTCAATAAATAATCTAATGTCTTTTGATCATCAGAATTTAGCAATGACAATTCATATCCTAATTGCAAAGTAGTAGTTTGCTGACTGCCGAATTGCTCAAGAATTATTTCAAATACCTGATTCGCTCTATTCTTATCTGACAAAGAAAGAAGGTCACGAACTACTAAATGATAACCATTCAAATCATTTGGAAAGTCTTTGTTTATTCTTTCTGATACTGCCAACGCACTTTTTATATAACCGTGTGATTTTAATAAAGAGTGTACGTCTCTTAATCCTTTAAGATCAATTTTACTTCTTTTCATTTCCAACAAGAACCCTTCTATCTCATCTAATTTTTCTGTTTGTAAAGAAGTCAATATTCTATCTTTAAAATCTATAAATTTATCCGTCTCATTCATTCCTCTTATTTTATACACTTTGATATAATCATGCGATAGTTTGTAAATTATACCATTTCAATATTTACAAAACTTTTGCGAGCCCCTGCTATTTTTGCCTAAACTCATAAGTAATGTTCACAATTTATGTGATACCGCGAATATGGAAAAGTTTTTTATTGGTAATGGAAGATGATCGTTAAAAATTAAATAAAAGTACTTATGAATTTTTCCTCTAATGCCGAGGAGGATCATTTATACCTAGTCAATGAAATCAAAAAATTCATATTTTCTTAAAAAGTCATCTTCTTGAGCTACCCTTTTGGTCATTAATAGCAAGCTTATCTCATTAATATGGTTTTTCTGACTGATCATTATACTAATTCTTGTTTATCTTAGAAATGGACAACTTTTATGATAATAACGAAATGTATATTCTTAAACAGCAATACCGTTCAATTTTAAGCCTCAAAGTTAAAAATCTGCTTTTAGATCTATCAAAACGTCATATCTGTATCCTATTCTACTGCTAAAACCAATAATGCATTGAAATATCCTTAATCTTCCTATTTCTAGTGAACCTGCCATTAGAAGTGATATAATAAGGATAGGAAAACATGAGTTTAGGGGGAGAAACTGACTAATCTAGTGCCAATTTATATCTTCGTTACCAATATGATTAACTACATCTGTAATAATTCCTTTTGAATTATTAACTAACTTCGCGTTTCAAATATTTACCTAAATTAACCGCCAAATGGAGCATCTTTTAAATTTGGATTCCAAAGCCATTGATTTCCTAAAACCACTACTTGAAAAGAATACATTTAAGGAGATTAAGCCAGGAGAAGACTATATTCCCGTTACAGGAAAAATGATAGATGCCCAGGATTTGCTCTATGGAATCGATTCGGTAATAGATGGTTGGCTGACTTCAGGTCGTTATGGGCTTTTATTCGAAAAGCAATTTGCCAAATGGTTTGGAGCTAAGACATCACTTTTGGTTAATTCTGGTTCTTCGGCTAACCTGGTAGCGTTTTATACACTGACCTCGCCAAGTCTCGGAGACAGACAAATTAAACCGGGTGATGAAGTGATTACTGTGGCTGCAGGATTTCCCACTACGATCAACCCGCTCGTACAATATGGGTGTATACCAGTCTTCTTAGATGTTGATATTCCCACATATAATATTGATACGACAAGATTAGAAGAAGCGATTTCCGAAAAAACAAAAGCTATCATGTTAGCCCATACACTTGGAAATCCTTTCAATTTATCGGAAGTCATGCGCGTCGCAGAAAAGTATAATCTTTGGGTGATAGAAGATGATTGTGATTCTCTAGGGGCTACTTATAATGGGCAGAAAACAGGCACCTTTGGGCACCTCGCAACCGTTTCGTTCTACCCAGCTCATCATATTACCATGGGCGAAGGAGGTGCAGTTTTATTGAACAAAAGAAATCTACATATGACCGCCAAAAGTTTTAGGGATTGGGGTCGTGATTGCTACTGCGAGCCAGGAAAAGATAATACTTGTGGCAAAAGATTTGACTGGGCACTAGGAAAACTTCCATATGGGTATGATCATAAATACATTTATTCTCATATAGGATTTAACCTAAAAGTGACTGATATGCAGGCCGCCATAGGTGTAAGCCAACTTCAAAAAGCTGATCATTTTGTAACAAGGAGGAGAGAAAATTTTGATTACTTGAAGTCTAAGTTTCAAGCATTAGAAGATCACTTTATATTACCTGAAGCAACCGAAAATAGTTCGCCTAGTTGGTTTGGTTTTATGCTCACTATTAGAGAAAATAGTACAATTGATCGTCAGGAATTACTTACCTATCTCGAAAATAATAAAATTGCTACCAGACTTCTTTTTGCAGGAAATATCACAAAACAGCCAGCATATGAAAACCTGGAGAAAAGAATAATAGGAGAATTGAGCAATACGGATATTATTATGAATAATTCCTTTTGGTTAGGTGTATGGCCGGGTCTGCATGAAGAACATTATGATTATATACTAGAAAAAATTAATGCATTCATTAACCAATGAAAATATGGACCACACGCATATTAAAGTACAATTTAATTTAACATATTTCTAAGTTGTACACCATTTATATTATCCTGAATGACTTTATAAATACTCTTTTGTCTCAATTAAATAAATATTTCATTCCCGAGGATTATAAAAATTATTCTCTGGTATCATTTGTAAGAATAGTTTAATATGCAGATATAAAGATGTTAATACACTTCTGAATTAAATCGTGAAAACATGTGCAACACTATTTGTCTTTTATGCAATTCTAAAAAATCAATATTATTCTAATAACGGTAAATAAATTAAGATGTATAACCATAGCAAATTTGTATTCATAATATTAATGAGCGCGATACTTATTATATCTTGTTCTAATGAGAAGAAGACAAACTCATCAAAAGATGATACATCATTAGCAGTAGAATCGGAAGCGATGATCAATGTATCGGAAGATGCAACAATTATCTCTACTTCCCCAGAAAGAAATTTAGGGAAAAGCGATATTTTGCTCTTAAGTATTAATACAACAACCAATAATGCAATAAACCGGTGTTATTTAAAATTCGATTTTAATTCTATAGAATTAGATAAGATTGAAAAATTAAATCTTAGTTTATTCAAAAATTTTGGCTCGGTATATGGGGCGCAGCACGCCGGCAATCAAAATTTCGCAATTCGAGCTGTTTCATCCAATTGGGAGGAAAAATCCCTTAATTGGAATCACCAATTTTCATATAATTCAAATAATCGGGTAACTGTTGATAAGAGTCAGATGATAAATGATAATTTCGAAAATCTTGATATTACTCAATTACTTGATGGTATTGATTCAAGAAACGGTCAATCTTTGTCACTTGAATTAACGATTAATCCGGAACAGGGGTATGGAAAAATTCTTATTTGTTCTAAAGAATGCATCAATGAGAATGCATGGCCCCGACTAACATTGAAATATAAAAGTGACGCTGCATCGCTGTAAATCTCAAATTTGATTATTGAATATTAGAAAAGCCAAAAAACATATTTGACAATTATAAATAATCAAATCTTTAAAGCGGTTTTTCTGTTCTAAGTCTTGCGGCAATTATTAGTTTAATTCTCTGCGGAATTATCGGGTAACAAAGCTAATGAAGGAAAGTGCGCGCGTTTTGTGAGGGCGGTAATCTTAGCTCGGATAATTTGGAAAAAGCATCCTTTAGCCCGAAAATCGATTATTTAGGGGTGCATGTCTTTATCTATTGGTTGCCTTAATCCTTCCATATTCGGAATGATATTTTAGGCATCTTATAATACTTTTCACGCTATGTCACATATCTTGATAGCGAAAGGGTAGATTGAACAAAATGTTTTTGGCATAGCAAATTTACCTATTAACGAACATTAGTGGACCCTTCCTGTAATTTATGATATTGTCCTTGTCGCATCTAAAAAGATCAGTGTTGTTTTATTTCAACTGCAAGAATCATGCATTTCTTATTAAACTTTTTGTGGGCTATCATAATAATTATGTAGAAGAAACGAATCCTTCAGACCCCTTACAGGTTTTACTTTTAAATGAATTTTCCTGATATCCACAAATTGTAATGAAACCTACTCAATATCATGACAACAAGGATTTTTATATAAAAAAAGGGGGGAAGTATACACAATGCTAAAACCGCAAAGACTGTTTTCTTGTTGATTTGCGTAAAGAAAAACAATCGTTGAAACAGGATGCATACAAATGTGTCATTTAGCAAGAGGTCGTACAAACTATTGGTTCAATTGAAATATATCAAGTTATAGACTAAAAGAACCAGGAACTATTAATTGATCAAGTAAAATTATAATTAGTTATTTTGCTTGATCAACTTAGCTATTCCGATTGCTTCTTCACCAGATCCTGTATAAAACATATAAATATCCTCGTTATCTACCAATATAGCAGGGTCTCTAATTTCGCATACATTTATCGATGTTCCGTTTTGAGATTTTTTAAATATTCCATTACCCATTTCCCACTCTAATTTTGGACTTAATATTAAATGCTCCATTTTCGAGACATGCCATTTTAAGGGATTCACCCTATCTTCTAACGAAAGATTTTCCAAGTTTATACCTACAGCAACTATTGATTCGGGTATATCATTTCTAGCAGAATAAAAGACATGAATAAAATTGCTATCTACATGAACCGCAAAATGTCTAGGTGAATTAGCATCATAATTATGATAACTTCTTAAAACTATTCCTTCTTCTTGGATTTGGGGAGTAACCATTACTTTTGACAAAGGATAGTCCAGTTCCTCCCATTTCATCGAAAACATACCTCCAGGATTTTTGGTATTTGTAAAGGTTGCGTTATTCCCGATAGAATCAAATAATGGTGCCACCCAAAGTTTGCCGCCATTCGAAAAAGCAAAGGTGCTAACCACAGGTTTGCCTAAATAAGCCCCATTAATCTGAAATACTCGAAAATAAAATT
This sequence comes from Saprospiraceae bacterium, assembly GCA_029262975.1. GTDB lineage: Bacteria > Bacteroidota > Bacteroidia > Chitinophagales > Saprospiraceae > JAJRXG01. The sequence goes on along the minus strand of JAJCYJ010000595.1, from coordinate 3,394 downwards.
CCCCTAACTCCTGATCCACAACACCATGCCCAGATTCTCCACCATATTTTGGCATATTGAAATTTAATCCGGATCTACTTGTTGCCACAAAAGTGTTTTGCGAAAAATCAGAACGAAAATTTCTCGCATGGAAAAACATAATTATTCTTCTGTTTATATGATCAATATGAATGTCAGGAGAAGCGATGTGACCTGTTTGCGGGAAAGGAAAAGCAACATTCGGGTTGCCTAAGCTAATGTCGAGTACGCCACTTCCCGGAGTTTTGTCTCCCTGAACATTGGTATCCCTGGCACTACCCATATTAAATATATGATAAGGCCCCATGACTTCTGATGACCACGCCATTCTTATGTCACGGCCTCCATGATGAGCAAAGTATAAATAGTAATTAGCAGCAGAGTCTACCCTTTCTTCTATCGGCAACCAATCCGGTAATTTGATAACTGAGGGGCCATTAATATTCAATCCACCAGTGCTGTTGTTACTGCTCCGAATGCCAATTTCCTTAAAATTATCTTCGCTAAACACTGGTTGTTCTCCGATTCTGACAGCTTCAAAAGAAGGAGCGTGTTGATAAACAACTGTCCAAAAGACTAAAATGATTAAGATTCTGAAACTCATATATGTATTTTTGGCCCGGAAGACATGAATGAAATTATAAAAATATCAGTAGTAAGCCCTGTTTATAATGCTATGCCCTTCATTGAGGAGTCCATTTTATCCGTGCTTAAGCAACACCCAGACCTGGTAGAGGAACATTTGGTCGTTGATAATCTATCTACTGACGGAACAGTCGAAATATTGCAGAAATATCCGCATTTAAAATGGATCAGAGAAGCAGACTCAGGGCAATCTAACGCTATGAACAAAGCTATAGCACGTGCTAAAGGGGACATAATAGGCTTTCTCAATGCTGATGATTATTATCTGCCCGGTGCTTTTGAATTAATAGCTGAAGCATTTAAAAATGGAGCTACTGTAGTCGTAGGGCAGGTTATCCTGTTATTTGAAGATGGAAGTACGTGGTTAAATGACCCTTCCGTGGATTTCAAAGACATGTTGTATCACTGGAAACCAAACAGTTTTCCCAATAATCCCGTAGGATATTTTTTTGACAGGTCTGTCATTGACAACATCGGTGCATTTAATGAGCAAAATCATCTTACCATGGACCTGGAATATCTCCTTAAGGTGGCGCAAAAATATCCAATTACGAAAATCAACAAACCCCTTGGGGTTTATCGGTATCATCCAAATGCCAAGACCGCCGCAACTACAAATCTAAATGCTTACTGGTCCCGGGAAAATTTCGCATTTATAGACACAATGTTCCGTAGTCTGCCGAAAAAAGAACGTACTAAATTTAACATAGACAAAAATGCCGCATATGGTCGAATGAACCAATTTAACTTACAAATACAAGACTTTCTCAATACAGGTGAGTCTGGTGCCCTAAAAGAAGAAGAAGTCCTTGATATTGTACGGAAAAGCCTGAAAAGAGTTTCTGGAGAGGCCGACATCAGTTTCGATCCAAACCAGCTTGCCGGCTTTATAGTCGAACATAGTGTTGATGAAACTGCGCTGCGCAATCATCTGGATTATTTGACGGAAGCTTTTGAATGCAATCAATTTATCTTAATTACTGATGCCAGATCATGGGATAATATTGATATGTCGGATCAAAAGAACATCACCGTATACACAACTACTTTGAATTTACCCCTTCTGAGGGCACAAGTTATAAGATATGCCGCCTTCAGATATCTAAAATATTCTTTGGCTTACTGCGCACCTATAGGTCTTTACTGGAAATTTAAAGATGAAGACATTCAGTCTGTACAAGATATTACGAAATTTTTTGACGATCATCATCTCACCGGTTGCAGTGCCTTAACTGAACATAAATTGACGAATCTGTCAGAATTAATCAAACAAAAGAACAATCTCATCTCAGATGTCGTTATTTCCGGAAAATCATCTTTCCCATCAACAGCGGTTTCTATTGGTTATCTCAGCAAAAATAAGGACACTATCAAGCATGATATAAATGCAGCTATATTATCTGCTTTCAAAAGCATTTCTTTGAAGGATCATGAACTTGCCGTATTAAAAATGGAATTAAATAAGCAAAACTTAAAAATCAAAAGGACATCCGATAGATTAAAAGATGTAGAAAATTCGATCACATGGAAAATTGGAAGAATTATCTTAAAACCAATTCTTTTCTTTAGACATTTGCGGGATAAAATATAAGTATGAGTTTTAGTTTTCTCAATCCATTTCAACGTAAAAAAGAACCTTCAAGTGAAGTTTTCTTTGTAAGAGGATTTAACAGGTCAGGAACCAATTGGGTCGCAAATCTATTGAGTCAGCATCCTGATATATCCATTAACGGGGAATTTCATCTCCAACAACTGGATACGCAGGTAAACATATTTTTAAAGCAGTCTCAATGGAATTTTTTCTTAAAAAAACCAGAAAGCAAATCTAAGTTTATCTCTCTATATCATGAATTTATAAAAGACACAATAAGACTTTATAATAAAAAAACGCTAAAAGTTGGTGATAGAACACCAAGTCGAATAGATCAACTTATCATTCCCAATTCAAAATATATTATAATTTCCAGGGATGGACGTGATGCAATAGTCAGTTGGTTTTATCATATCCTAAATACTAAAGTGCCAGATGTAAATACGCATGAAATTTTAAAACGAAATTTAGTCAATTTTGAATCCAATCCTAATTATTTTGAAAATCAACCGACTGCCTTATTAAATTGTGAACCTTATTTCAGGCAAAGAGCCAAATATTGGAATAATCAAATAGTTCGGGATAAAATTATTTGTAATAAGGTCGACAAGAGGGAATTAGATATAAAGTACTTGTGGATAACGTATGAAGAACTACATATACACACTGATGAAAACAGAAATTCGATGTTCGATTTTCTTTGTGTCGATCCCAATAAATCTGAACCATTGGATAGTAAAACGTCGCCAGGGTTTGCCAATCATAATCCCAAAAGTCACTATCGTCTGGGTGCCACTAATAACTGGCATAAATATTTTACGCCACAATATGCAAAATGGTTTGATGAAGAAGCAGGAGAAGCATTACGATTACTTGATTTACCCTTGACTTCTGACCTTATAAAAGAAAGTGTAAATTCTAAATAAATGCTATCCTAGTGCAACGCGATCCAATTATTACCATTGTCACTCCCTTTTATAATACGCTGCCAGAGATCTTTATTGATACCGTGAATAGCATATTAAATCAGTCTGTTACAGATTGGCGTTGGGTTATTGTTAATGACGGTACCTCACTACCAGAATCACTTGAATATTTAGAAAAACTCACACAGCTCCATCCACCCATAACAGTTGTTGA
>JAJCYJ010000594.1 GCA_029262975.1 Saprospiraceae bacterium | reverse complement strand
CCCCAAATTCTTCTCTCAACTTTCTTTTTAAAATTTTACCTATTGGACTCTTCGGGAGATCATCTTTGAATATGATCTTAGAGATCCTTTGAAACTTATTGAGTCTTTCGTTTACCCAAAGTTGGAGATCTTCTTCATTTGCTTGAGCACCTCTTTCAGGAATTACAAATGCTACAGGTGTTTCTCCCCATTTCCTGCTTTGGGCCGCAATTACAGCGACATCATGGACATCAGGATGAACTAACAAGGCCAACTCGAGATCAGTAGCATAAATATTAAAACCTCCGGAGATAATCATATCCTTTTTACGATCCAACAGGTACACGAACCCTTCGTCATCTATATACCCTGTGTCTCCACTTTTAAAAAATAACTGACCGCTGTCATCATACCAACACATGGCCCGGGTAGCTTCTTCTTTGTTTAGATACCCTTTACTCATATTGCTGTGTCTTCCGACAAATTCTCCGATTTTATTTGCACCTAAAACCTTTCCTTCTTCGTCAATTACCATTAAAATCCCACCCTCTACAACTTTTCCTACAGAGTCCAACCTGTCCGGAAATTCCGTCACATTGTATATTGTTGTAGGACCACCCTCAGTTAGCCCATATATTTCTATTAGATTTCCCGGAAACCTATTGAGTAATTCCCGCTTGATGTGTGCTCTTAGAGGGGCACTTGTGCAAAACTTGTTCTTCATTGAGGATAAGTCATATTGGCCGAATCCTTCTACTTGCAAAATTCGATCATATTGTACCGGGACAAACATCGCCGTATCAACCTTGTGCTTTTCAATAAGGGCAAGCGCTTTTTCTGCTTTAAATCGAGGCATAATTACAATAGTGCCTCCCGAATATAAAGTGGGTAACCAGCATACAATAGTCGTATTGGAATAAAGGGGTGTTGATACCAATGTAATATTGATTTCTCCGGACTCATAGTACTTTTTACTCATTGCATACCTAATCTTATGGGTATGAACGATTCCTTTAGGAATACCGGTTGTCCCTGAACTGTAGATTATATTAAATTCAGATTCAGGATCTATTTGGATATTAGGGTAGTCTGCTGATGCATCTTTTATCCAGTCTTGATAAGTAATCCAGCCCGGTATTTCAAAATCCAAACTTATAAATCGCCCTTCTAACAAGGGCAAGTTTTCTGCTATGGGAAGAAATAGATTAAGAAACTCTTCTGTCATGACGATGACACATGCTTCTGAATCCTCCAACAGCGCTTGCAATGTTTGACTATTAATCATCGTCGATAGTGGCACTGTGGAAGCTCCTGCAGTGATAATGCCACAATATAACAGAGAGTATTCGATAGAATTACGACCCATAATTGCTACTCGCTGTCGTGGCCGAACGCCCATTGTAATGAGCGCATGGGCAATTCGACTTATCTGTGAAGCCATTTCTGACCAACTTAATATTAGATCCTCCTGAATCAAAGCTGGATGAAGTGGTTGTGTTTGGGCCAATTCCTGAATGCGAACAGGTAATAAATAAGAATGATCAAATTCTATGGGAGGTGTATCAATCTGAAGGGCCATACTTGTTTATATTTATAATGCAATATAAACAAGGAAGCATGTAACACGCTTAGACAAAAAGTTTCTTAGCCAATTAAAGTGGGTTCTAGAAATTCAATATCGCTATTACCTTTTCTAAACCGTAATAAAATATTGAAAATACGATGGATATGCAGAATAAAAAGAAGGGCTGGATGAGCGTAGCGCAATCACGCCCTTAGGCGAGATAAGAAGTCTGGTCTCCGCCGGCCATAGCCTTTGGCGACGGACGGGGACTTCTGGCGAAGGGCCTGCCGACCTTTGGTGGGAACCTCGAAGAGGCTAATAGCTCAACTTAAAATGAAGTATTGGCTCTTCCCCCTGACGGGTTCAGTCATTCCAATGTGCTCTGGCACATTGGTTTCAACAAAGGTTGAAAATCATTCCTTCATTTCGCGAGCCTGTCTATATGCGTAAGCAGGCAGGCATTCCTGCCTGCCCGTGAGGACACGTCCGAGCAGGCAGGTTTTGGTTCCGTTTTTTTGGCGATTTGAAAAAAAATGAACAAAAGTCAAGAGCTATCATGAGGTTTGATACACCCACTGCATAGGGCGAAGAACCCGTTTCAATAAGTATTTTATAAAATTTCGCAACATTTAATGAAAAACGTCAGCTTATCAATAAACGCGCCCTTTCTATAATCATTATCAGGATAATCCAGAAATGCTACTACTGACTTACCTGAATTCATAATATTTTATTTTCCTTTTGTCCCACGAGTTAGATTTATAAAAGAATTAATCTTCATCGAACTAATTAGAATAAGAGCATTACAACAGTTTCATTTAGTGATTGGATCCTCTACTCTGACTGGAGTTATAATTGAACTACGCTGAGAAAGCTGAAACTTCTTTCTATCTTTACTCAATGCCAATCGCTAAATTTTTCAAAGAATTGCAAAGACGAAGCATTTATCAGGTGGCTATCGCATACATCGTTATCGCCTGGTTATTGGCCCAGGTAGCTGCTATTATTTTCCCGACTTTTGAGGCACCCGAGTGGGTAATGAAGGTATTTATTTTTTTATTGTTTATAGGCTTTCCAATTGCCTTGATACTAGCCTGGGCTCAGGGGTTGAAGAAATCAGAATCGAATGAAGAGGAAATTGATTTATCTCCAAGTAATAAAGATAATGAGGAAAATAAAACCTATGATCCCAATAGTCTAGCTGTCTTGCCCTTTAAGGACATGAGCCCTGAAAAGGATCAGGAATATTTCAGTGATGGTATGGCAGAAGAGATTCTGAATCTCCTGGCAGGCATCCGGGAATTAAAAGTTATAGGCCGAACTTCTTCATTCTCCTTTAAAGGAGAGAAAACCGCGATAAAAGAGATCGCTGACATATTGAAAGTAGCCCATATCCTGGAAGGCAGTGTGCGAAAATCAGGAAATAAAATCCGCGTTACAGCTCAACTTATAAAGGCCGAGGATAGCTATCATATCTGGTCACAAAGCTTTGACCGCGAGTTAACGGATATCTTTGATATCCAGGACGAAATAGCTGATAGTATCGCAAAGAAATTAGAGAAGACACTTGTTGGGAAAGACACGATCCAGAAGCGACAAACCAATATAGATCCGAAGGCTTACGAATTGTACTTTAAAGGAAAGTATGAAGTGTATAAAGGTATTCAAGGGATGAAAGCTGACAAATGGTTTAAACAAGCGTTGGAAATTGAGCCGGATTTTGCCTTGGCCCTATGGGGAATTGGTGTTTATCATTTTACCCAAATCATTTATGGGTTCATTTCTCCAAAACTTGGATATTCAGAAGCTATACCATTCTATAATAAAGCTATTGCATTGGATCCAAATTTTGAAGAATGTTTTTCGACATTAGCCCTATTAGAATTTTGGGGCGGTTGGGACTGGAAAAAAGGCAAGAAGCTACTGGATAAAGCTCTTTCTATAAATCCAAATCATCCAGAGGTCATTCAAACCTTGGCTTTTTGGAATTACCATTGTGGCAATATTGACGAAGCCGTTTTAAATATTAAAAGGGCAATTGATTTAGATCCTCTAAAAGAATTTCCAAGGTTACACTTGATAACTTTTTATTATGCTCAAAGAAAATACAGAAAAGCTATAAAGTTGAACGAAGAATTCCTCTTAATGTATCCTCATCTTTCTGAAGGACAAAGAATGCTGGCTCAGATATATTATGTAATGGGCAAATTCGAAAAGTCTTTGTCACATGGTAAACAAGCATATGAACTACAAAAAGGTCATGGTTGGTCATCATTGTGCCTTGCCTTGACACTTATAAAATTAAAGCGTAAAGAAGAGGCAATTGAAATATTGGATAAATTAATTATCAGAGGAAAAACCCAGTATCAATCTCCATCAATTCTATTTTCTATTTATTGGCATTTAGGTAGTTTTGATCTCGCATATATAAAATTAAACGAAGCTTTTGAGTCCAAAGATATTTCATTGGCTTTCGTCAGAAATGACCCATTAAGCGATGAGTTTCAGGATGATCCCAGGTTTATGGAAGTAATGGAAAAAATAAACTTTCCTTCAGGATAAAGTAAACGGTAGAATGAAAACTTCACATATAATCTAGAACCGTTAGAACTGGTAATATTTATCACTGGTTATTCTTTACCACAGAATAAACATGTCTGTATATAGGCGTTTTAAATCTTCTTTTGCGAGATTAATAATCCGATTTTTATAGTTATTATTAATGATAAATACATTTAGAACCATGTCCAGAAAGGTATTCATATCAAATTTGCTTTTAGTGCTCGTAGTGTCAATTAGCTCAAAGATTACTCACGGACAAACCAATGATACTCATCAGGAAGAACAACATCAAGGTG
>JAJCYJ010000593.1 GCA_029262975.1 Saprospiraceae bacterium | reverse complement strand
GGATGGTCGTCTATCCATAAAATTCGAAACAGTTTTTCAGCCAGTTTGCCAAACAATTCCTTTCTTTCTGCTGCTGCATAGCTGCCCTCATCTACCGTATTATAAGACCATTGAAGAATGCGGCGTATTTCATTATCTACTATGGCCAGGTCCTTACTTTCTAAAAGTTCCATGAGCCTTTTTCTCATCCTCTCTGGTATATATCCATTGCGATACCATTCCAGCCGACTAATAGCAAGTAAGGCTGTGTGCCAGATTTTGTTCTGTTCCCATTCTGATAAATCTGATTGAGAAGGAATCGCTTCATCGTGCAGGTGGGCAGATAATTCAAAGTAGATCTCAGGATAAACTGCGGTGGCACACATCCATTGAAATGCCTCCTTACCTAAATATCGATACAAATCGATCAATACATCATCCTGTGATCTGTTACGGCCGGAAGAAAGAGTAGGAGGTAGGACTTCAAGGTTATGGTTTTTCCAGAATTCTGGTGTTTTTTTATCGTTGCCATTCCATTGATTTATCAAAGATGACAGACCATCTATGCCCAAAGGGATAACAGGAAAAAGCTCATTTAAAATTCTTTCGTTATAGCCCCATTCCAGAGGGCTATTGGTACAGATTAAGGCGACCTCCTCCCAACTTTCTTTAATGTCTAATGCGATATTAGAGGGAGTTCCATTCATAGCATCAATGAAGTTGGCTGAATCTCCAATTAACAGAAGTCGCGCTCCCTCCCATTCACTTTTTAGTAATTCAAGATGTATATGACTTCGTCGGTTAGGAAGACTTTTCCAGCATCTTGATGGCGTTGATTTATAAAAATAGAAATCTGTTTCCAGATCACGGCGATTAATCTCTCTTAAAAGTTCGACACCCACACCCGCAATATGATCCCTGGGACTTAACTGCTCAATAAGTGCCAAATAGCGAGGCGCACGCTTGCGTTTTTGATATTTAATCTTCGGAATTCCCCCGGATTTAATGGTCGCAATAATACTGGCCGGTACATCCCATTGGGTAGTCTCCATCCATACTTTCTCCTGAAGTGGGACTAGTGCCGGACTCATTTCTGGTATACTCCAGATCCTCAGATCATTATTGGGAAATGTCAATACTGGGAGGATCGGTCCTTTGGAAAAGGATATTTGTGCATCATGGCGAACCTGTCTGGACGCCCTCGGAGATTGTTGAAAATTTGGTCTGGTTCTCGACGGTGGTTTTGATTCTGATTTCAGCTCTTCCTCAATCGGTTTCTGAGATGAAGCCCATTCTATGGGATTTAAATTTGGAAGATAAGCATCAAATAATTCGTAAAACAATTCCTGTTCTTCTTCAGAATGACTCAATATTGCGGCCATCTGATATTTGACTATATTTCTATCGATTTCAACATTTTCACATATATCTTCCCAATATTTATTAAGACGAATTATAGTATCAACTCCAAAAACGAAGCCATGAGATTTTAACAGAATTAATAATCTTTTAAGGGGTAGTATGCACTGTTCTTTTTCCAATTAGGTTTTTAATTTTTCATTGTATTTCTTAAGTGTGTCTTCCAACGCATTTTCCATATCGTACATCATCACTGCTGAATCTGAAGTATCCAATGATTCAAATATATCCTGTACCGTGGGTGGGTCCGGTTTGTCTTTAAATACTTTCAGAAGCCAATTACCCACATGTTGTTTTTTAACTGGTGATAACCCCGTCAGATTAAAGACTCTTCCTGGATGTTGTTCTGCTAGCTCTTTGAAGAATAAATTGAATGGACTGTTCTTATCATAATACTCTATTGAGAATAGGACAATTTTACAACTGCTAAATTCTCTGGCCATAATGGGAGTGAAGTCCTCTACATAAATTCGGAGAAGATTTTTAAAGTCGTCATCACATTCCATTTCTAAATTATTCAAATCATGATATGCAATTACTTTTGGGCTCAAGTTGATAATAGTATCCGTTCGAATTTCCGAATTAAGAATTTTGCCATATATCTCTTTTAACCTTTCCAGACAAAGTGCTTTATCCCTGATATGACGTGTCTCAGGAAGTTCTACCTGTCTCCACTCGAGTTGATCTTCCGGCAATTTAGAATCTTTTAAAAAGGTCATCCTGTCAAAAAGTTCAAATCTTTTAGTCAGGCTAAGCGGACATGATTTATCTAAGTCGTGAATAAAAAAGAAGAATGGTTCTTCACTCGGATTCTCTGAAAAAATACCATCAAGCGCATCATTAAATAATTCTTTTTGCTTCTTGCGATTGCAAAGCAGGGCAGTTTCTTTTGGTATAAGAAAAGTACTTGTTGATCGAGCAACGCCTTTGTCTCTATTGTCGGGAGGGGCAGGCCAGTCTGCAAGTTTTTTCTTTTTAAATTCTTCACTAGCGGCCAACTCATACAGTGGTCCATCATCATCCGGGTTTAGATTGAGACCTCCTCCTCTCATCTTGTCACGTAAATCTTTATTTATCACTCCTTCCGGAAGATTATTTTTAACAGATTCAATATCCGTGATGGCCAGGCTAACGGAATTTTCTAATGTTGCGCCAAATTCAAAAAAACTCTGATAAAATACTTGTGCAAATCTTTGTCCTATACGGTCAATTAATGGATGATTAGTATAAATGACGGCGGGAATACCGGCATTGATAAATTTATCTACCTGATTTTTTGTAGAACATCCGTTTAAGAATACCAATTGTACGTCGTGTATGGTCTTGATCATGGAGGCTAATCCTCCGGGATCTACAAGATAACTAGCTGCTGCTTTTTCGGCCAATTGAGCCATTCCGCCCAGCGCGTCGTTTATTTGTAACCCTGTGTCAAATGCGTGACCTGAAAAATGGAATATTTGAATTTGTGAATGATCATCGGTGCTAAAGATTTCCCTGATCGTTTCAATATTAGCTTTGTATATAGGAAAACACTTCCAGTCTGACTGCAAATTTACAAGGGTCATAATGCCGCCACCTTCCATTAAAACCTTATTCAGGGGGTGATCCTGATCAAAGACAGCTGCTATAAAAGCGCTCCTGATCATGCGGTTCCCTGTTTTTTGACTTTTAATTGCCCGATTATTCGATCCAGATCTTCTTTGTTTTTACCCAGAAGTGTCAATGACGGGCGAAGTTTCTTCAATTCTAAATCACTCAACTCTTTTTTCGGAGATATACCAATTGATTGTAACAATTCTACCCATGCTATGAGCTCGGCAGTTGCAGGTTTTTTTCTTAATCCCGCTTTTTGTCTTAATCCCAGAAAAAAATCCACCGCATCTTTCGTAAGCTGGGTTTCTTTTTTACTGTTGTACAGACCTTTTATTTCCAATATTTTAAGCAATTTATCTTCATCTTCCGGAAAAGGAATGTGATAAAATGCACATCGGCGCAAAAAAGCATCAGGGAGGTTTTTTTCTGAATTACTCGTCAGGATGAGTACCGGCTTTTTAATTTTTTTTGATTTCTGTTCTTCCTTCGTGGCAAACTGGATAAAGTGCTGTTCGTCAAATATTGGTTTTGCTGCTTTTAATCTTTTGAGTGATGGCATTTCATTCCAATCAAAATTCTCATCCTCAATTTCAAGGGCTGTAGCTTCATCTATTCTGAATCCTAACTTTTCAAATTCATATAAAAGATCATTAGGTAAATCCCGTGGAGCTTTGTCTATCTCATCTATAAGCACAACTCTTCTTTTTTCCCGGGCGGTAATTATAGATTGACCAAGTGCCTCAAAGTGGATGTAATTTAGAATATTCAACAATTCATTTCCCTCCTTGTGGCTATCTCTAAAGTGTCTGATAGCATCATATCGATAAAGTAAATCTTTGGCTATTGAAGTTGTCTTTACATTAAATCGAAGGACATCCGGGTCGAGACTATAATTGTCCTGGTATTCCTTATTTTGAGCGACCCAATATGCGAGCATGGTTTTGCCGGTACCAGGTTCGCCAGTCAGGAATAGCGGTATCTCCATGTCCATGGCAACTTCGAGAGCGGCCTGTAATCCTTCATCTGGTAAGTACTTCGCCTCATCAGTTATATTCGCTTTTTTATTTGCGGATGCTGCCATTATTAATATTTTTTTATTTATTCTAATTACAATTATACGATCGAGTTAATCTTTTGTATAAACTTTAATGAAATATTTTGAAATCCAATGTCATCAGGGTGAATCTCGTCATCCCATTGTTCATCATTCGTAATTCCTCTTAGATCCATATATTGCACGAGATCAAATTCTTCGGCCAATTCCTTAATACTGTTGTTGAAGGTATCTATCAAAAAGTGAGAGACTGCAGTGCGGTCCTCATCATTCAAGATTTTCTTTTCATCTAGGTATTTCCCCATCCAACTTCTATTCTTCGAATTTGGTTTTAGTGGACGTGGATAGTCATAGCCATGAACAAGTATATGTAAGTCCGGAGAATGTTTTTTATAATATCCAAAAATGGTGCGATAAATAGTTATGACAGCTTCAATTTCATGATGCAATTGATCGCTAAAAAAATCTTTTGGTTTTGGATTATCAGGAATAGTATCTGCCAGAAACTTTCGCATGCTTTCACCTAAAATGTCATTACCTCCTCCGCTTATCAAAAATACAGTCGGTTTTAACTTTTCAATTTCCTGGATAAATTCTCCTCCTTTAATATAATTGCGGATGGTGTCTCCAGCACTTGATAAGCAATAAACAGGATAAAACCGTCCGATACAATCTATAATATCATTTAGAAGAGGATGCTGAAACCATGAATCTCCTTCGGAAAGTAGCCGTGGCAGGTCGGGTAATTTTTTTAGCATCTTTTTATACCTCAGGTTTCTCCTGTAGTTGGCCCATTTATTGGCTGCTGCCATTGCCGACGCCATTACAAAACCCTTGGGTTTATGAGTATTCTCTTTTGATGGTTTGATAATAACTTCGCCCAGACCATTTTGCTCAAGATATAAACCGCTTGCAAAATGACCGATATATGATGGCTTGCCTGCTTCTATTAATTCCTGATCATATTTTATTAATTTTTCTACTTTGTA
>JAJCYJ010000592.1 GCA_029262975.1 Saprospiraceae bacterium | reverse complement strand
TAGATTATCAAAAGACACGCCTGAAGAAATAATAGCATTATAACGTCTATAATTTACAAGACCTTCATCATCAAGACCGATTGGTTTGAAGTAATAACCATCTATTCCCATAGATCCTGAAAATAGCAGGTTATTGTTAGGTTCGTAACCGATCCCGGCGGTGGCGGTTAATTTAGTCTCGGCAAATCTTTCCCTAAGAACTTCATTTTCATATAGATTTTGGTCATATCGATGTAATTGGCCCAGGGTGTTAAAAATAAAATCCTTTTTTCTACCCAATCTATAATTAAAATCCATTTTTACTCCATAATTTTCCGCTAACCGGACGGTCGTATAAAGCACTGATGGTTCTATGCCAATATTTCGCATTTCATTCGTCAAAATAAGAGCAGTACCGGAAGATGGTTGAAAATTAAATGTCCCGGAAATAGAATTCACCTTTCTTGGTTTGGCTAATACTTCTAGGATTTTCCCTCCTCTGCTATTCGTACGCAACAAATAATTAATATTGTCAAAGTGTTTTGTCCCAAATATTCTTGTAATCCCTTTTTCAATTTCTTCTACTGTAACTCTTCCTTTTGTAACACTTCCATATTTGAATCCTGCTAAAGCGTCAAACGGTTTTCGTATAAAAGGTACCCTGGTATCAGTGAGTGTAAAAGAAGGTAGACTTTTAAGAGGTATTGGCTTCACTATACGAAAGGATTCCTGCTCCTTTGCAATTTTTTTAATTTCATCTAAATGATGGGTGGCGGCGATATAACCTTCCCTAATTAGAATTTCAGAATTGTCAAAACCAAAATTTGGATAATCTTTAACATCAGGTTCTATAAGAATGTCTACATTTTTTTTCTGCTCTTCACTATCAAGCACACCCATCATAAAAGCAGACTGGTTTAGAATCTCTATAAGATTATTCAGTTGATCCTTCTCTTCTAATTTATGACCTACATAGACACCTATGATAATATCCGCACCCATTTCCAGAGCTTCTTCCACGGGAAAATTCCTGATTAAACCTCCATCTACTAATAATTTTCCATCCATTTCGAAAGGAGCAAAGACAGAAGGAATAGCCATGCTTGATCTTACAGCATTGCCCAAATATCCTTTTCTTATCACCTCAATGTCGCCATTTTCAATATTTACGGATACACATCGAAATGGATAAGGTAATTTATCAAAATCGTTAATTTCGTGGGCTGATCCGAATAACCTATTGAGCAAGAGGTCCAGTTTTTGACTGTTAAAGAAACCTTGTGGTAATTTTAATCCACCATCTCTTACCTCCATAGATAGACCATAACGATCATGATATAATTTCTCGGACGGTGCTATCTCGTCTAGCGGCACATCTGTCGACAATAATTCAGACCAATCCTGGGCATCTGTCAGTTCCTGAATTTCAATGGCCGAAAGACCCATGGCGTATAATCCACCAACAATACTACCGATACTAGTACCTGTAATAAAATCAACTTGTATGCCTTGTTCTTCAAGTACTTTCAAGACACCTATATGCGATAGACCATGGGCGGAACCTCCACTTAATACCAAACCAATTTTAGGTCGTTCCTGTTGACAATAAAGTGACAATGAAGAAAATAAAAAGATGATGATGCCGAGATATATTTTCAAAAGTTTTGGCTTTAGTTAAGGAGCTGGATTGGGAATCGCATCATGTACTACGTTGATTTCTTTAATACATTCTTTAGGTAATGCAACGTCAATTGAGGCAATATTTTCTTTTAACTGCACCATAGAAGTTGCTCCTATAATATTTGACGTCACGAACTTTTGTTGGTTTACAAAAGCCAGAGACATCTGAGCCAAAGATATCCCATACTTTGCAGCAATTTTTAGGTATTTCCCTGTAGCCTCATAGCATTGTTCGCTATTATATCGTGCCATAGTTCCGAATTGATTAATCCGATCCGATGGTTTGTCTGATTTGTTGTGATATTTACCACTTAGCAACCCAAATCCCATAGGACTATATGCAAGAAGGCCCGTATTCTCGCGTATAGACATTTCGGCAAGGCCTACTTCAAACAGTCTGTTGAGCAAATTATAAGGATTTTGTATGCTCTGAATTTTGGGCAAATCGTTTCGATCAGACAGTCTGAGGTATTCCATCATTCCCCAGGGAGTCTCATTTGATATTCCAGCATATCTTATTTTACCTGCATTAATCATGGCTTGCATTCCTTCCAATATTTCCTGAATATTAGATGCCCATCCTTCCCTGTGATAATAGCCTCTTTTGCCAAAAAAATTGGTTGCTCTTGCAGGCCAGTGAATTTGATATAAATCAATATAATCTGTTTGTAGTCTTTTAAGACTTCGATCGACACCATCCTGGATCGATGATGCGCTAAATTCATCAGACTCACGGATATGTTTTGTATACGGTCCGGGGCCACATATTTTGGAACCCAGAATCAGACCATCTCTTTTACCTCTTTTTGCCAACCACGTTCCTATATATTCTTCAGTCCTCCCTTGTGTAGCAGCTTTAGCAGGTACAGGATATAATTCTGCTGTATCTATGAAGTTTATCCCTTTTTCGATGGCATAATCCAATTGTTCGTGCGCTTCTGCTTCGGTATTTTGCTGGCCCCACGTCATGGTACCCTGACAAATTACACTGACGTCGATTCCCGTATTACCTAGCTTTCTATATTTCATAAATAATTTTTAAGCCGGCAAAGTTAGCAACATTAGGCATAGTTCCAACGGGGAAAGCATATGCCTTTAACATTTTCACAGATGCTTTTAAAAGCTAAACTTTCAGTATAAAAAAATAATTGTTTGACGCTCATTCTAAACCGCAAATAATGTGTCCAGAGTCTATACATTCAATATATACTGGAACTTCGGTCTTTATTTCCTTATCAATAATTACTTACTCAGAGTTAAATTAATATATTTGCACCGAATATGAATTGTATTGATGACAGGTGAATTGTTAACTATATAATTCAAGTATGTTTTCATTAAAATATTCAATAGGAGAATGCAACTGCGGCTGAATAAAGAATAATGCAGACAAAGCCAAAGAAGAAACCGCTTTTAAGTACCATCATAATAGCAATTTTCTAGTTAAAGGATGTCGATCAGTTCGGCATCCTTTTTTTATAATAAATTCTTGTTATTCGTGTTCTGTGTCGCGATTTAATGTTTAATTGAGGCCACATTGGCAGAACATCCAATATTTATATTTCGTACATCTCAATAAGCTAACTAAAATGAAAATGAATCGATTCTATTTTGTCCTTTTTACAATTATAAATGTTCTTCAAATGGAGGGACAAGAGTTAGCATCCTATGTGACAGTAGAGGACATTCCTTATTATGAACTTTCTGGAGAAATCTCAGAATATCAAACTGAAAGATGTAAGCTCGATATTTATTATCCTACTGATATGGATAGCTTTGCTACAATAGTTTGGTTTCACGGGGGAGGGCTGAGAGCAGGAGAAAAATTTATCCCAGAACAATTAGTTGACAAAGGAGTCGCTGTAGTCGCTGTGAATTACAGATTATTTCCCAAAGTAAAAAGTCCGGTATATATTGAAGATGCGGCAGCCGCCGTAGCTTGGGTTTTTAATAATATCGAAAAATATGGGGGAATCAAGGAGCGGATCTTTGTCTCTGGACATTCGGCGGGAGGATACTTAACCAGCATGATCGGACTGGACAAATCATATCTCAAAAAACATGAGCTAGATGCGGATGAAATAGCCGGGCTTATTCCATTCAGTGGTCATGCCATTACTCATTTTACTGTTCGGGAAGAACACGGCATAGATGGAAGAGAAGTCGTCGTGGATAACCTGGCACCTATCCATCATATTAGAGCTGATGCCCCACCCTATACGATCATTACAGGTGACAGAGATTTGGAACTACTCGGCAGATATGAAGAGAGTGCCTACATGTGGCGCATGATGCAAATAATTGGGCATCAGGATTGCACTATTTACGAAATCGAAGGATTCAATCACGGTCAAATGTATATACCGGCATTGTACATTTTGCTGAATGAAGTAAAGAGGATATTGAAAAAGTCCTGATTATTATAGAATATATTCATTTAAGATGCAATCGATCAGGTCGTGAATATCTTTCCTGCCTAGACTAAGATGACCTTTTCAATTTTCATCTTATGAAATGGTCCAAGTCATTTTTGCGTATTATCAACAACTGAGGTGTGCATATTTGTTGCCGGGGTTGAACCTGTCCGCCGAAAGAGGAAACCCTGGGTTTAATGTACAATCACAACATCAGTTGGCGACATTTTTGACTCTTTCAAAAATAATGACAAATGATAATTCACAATTTTTTTAGCACCTTACCATATAGTTTTCAGACTTCTAATACAAGTTTTATTCACCTCCTTCAAGCCATCTAATAGGCATTCTAACAAAGACATTTTCTTCATAATTGTCCTTTTCAAAAACAAGGCCTATTTCACCATTTTCTAAAACTGTCATGGTCGAATAAGCCGATGCCCCGGGGTAAATGATTCTACTTGCTGACCAGGTGCTTCCATTATCATAACTCAGGCGAACGGTCATATTTTCACGTTCTGTCGTATGAGCTGCATTAGCAAAAATTAGAATATTCTTGCCGTCTCTGTTATAATTCAAAATGGATGCATTACAACTAGGATCTATTAATGCTTCATCAGGCTTGCTTATCCATGACATGCCCTCATCTTCACTGATATGCACATATCTACGCCCCTTTTCACTGACACGGCTATTGATCATCCACCGACCATCATTCAATTCTATGATTTTGGATTCATTGGCTGGCGCAATTGTCAAGTCGATAAGATACCAGCTTTGACCATGATCATTGCTTCCAAATATGTGCATGCCACTTTCAAGATTGACCATGCTGTGCAACAATCGCCCTTTCCTGGTTTGTGTGCCTCGACCCGAAGTGATAAATTTAAAATCATTATGCCATTCCGGTTTTGATATTTGTTTTGAAATATCAACAGGAAGTCCCCAGGTCTTACCATTATCCGTACTTTTTATCACATGCAGGTAATAAACATCTTTCTCATTATCAAGGTCCATATAATTATAAAACATAAAAATATCACCTGTATGCTCATCTACGATCATGGAAGGATCAGATGCCGAAACACCTAACTTATAATCTACAATTCGCTCTTTTTTAGTCCAGGTCGATCCGTTGTCCATACTTCGCCTAATGACTATATTAATGTCGTTACTCCATTTTAGATCGCCACATGAAGGCACTCTTTCGTCAATTGCGACAATAATATCTCCATTAGGGGCTGTCACAATCGCCGGGATTCGATAGCAGGATACATCTTGATTTGAGTTCGCAGAAAATAGGTTAGTAAAAATAAGGTTTTCATTATGCAAAAAATCTGAGCTGATAGATTTACAACCTATCAAAAGAATCAATATAAAAAAGGAATGAATAGGGATGTGTAGGTTTCAAAGTTGCAATATTGAATAATAAAAAGAGGACAACCATTTACATGATTATCCTCTTATTTAAATCGGAATTTGATTCTTGGTTATTATTAGTTTGGTGCCTTATCACTGTTCAATAGTTCATAGAACTGATCGATTTTTGGCATAATAATAATTCTGGTTCTTCTATTTATTGATTGTCCTTCAGGAGTTGCATTACTTGCCAGGACATTATATTCTCCGCGGCCTGCAGCAATCAAACGATTAGGATCAATGTTATAATCATTTTGAAGAACCCTGACGACAGAGGTAGCTCTCTTCACACTGAGATCCCAGTTATCTACAAAACAATCCCTCTTTATCGGACGGTCATCAGTA
>JAJCYJ010000591.1 GCA_029262975.1 Saprospiraceae bacterium | reverse complement strand
TACTTCCACGTACACCGAAGAAAGAATGACCTGATCTGATAACTTTGATACTACCTAACTCTTTCGATTGACCGACGCGCATCAGCTCTTGATGATATGGGTCATATTGACACCGGTAGCCGATTTGTAGTAGCCTTCCTTCTTTCTTACATGCATCGACTGCGGCAGCAGCCTTTTTAACAGAGATGTCAAAGGGCTTCTCACATATGACATGTTTACCTGCTTTGGCTGCGCGGATTACAAAGTCGGCATGCATTGCATTTGGGAGAACAATATAGACGATATCGATTTCATCATTTTCCGCGATATTATCAAAATTATCGTAGTTGTAAATATTCTTCTTTGTCAGACTATATTTATCTATCCATTCTTTTTCTTTAGATGGCGTACCTGTAACAATACCCTTGAGTGTACAGTATTCAGATGCAACCAAACCAGGTGCGATTTTGTGCGTCGCGTAATATCCAAGTCCCACCAATGCTACGCCTAACTTCTTATTTGGCTGTACTTCTTTTTGAAATAATTTGGAATATGGATAAGCTGATGTGCTTATTGCACTGATACCTATTCCAATACCTGTCTTTTTTATAAATGCTCTCCGGGTATTTGGGAAATTAGGATATTTCATTTTATAGAATTTTAATTTGAGTTGTCAATGACTTATGAGTTTTACTATGTTTTCTTTTATATACTTGCCATCAGATAGCGTTAATTCGTCAGGATTTGAAATGGCTTGATCGCATTCATCTTCCATAATAATCCATCCTTGATAGCCTGATGAAACAAGATAATTGGTGATTTTTATAAAATCGATATTGCCGGCTCCTGTGGCAGCCCAACGACCATCGGGGTACATGTCTTTATAATGAACAAGATTAACGACCGCTCGATATTGTTTTATAATTTCCAAAGGATCCATCCCGCCTTTAGCTATGTGACCGACGTCAGGACAGTAGCCGACGACCTCTGAATCAAGTCCTTCCATTAATACCTCGTAATCTGAGGAAATTCTGAATACAGATCCGGAAGATGAATTGGGATGATTAGAGCACACTATTCCTTTTTCAGAAGCCCTGCGGCAGAAATCATTAACACAACTAATCATATTATTTTGGCGCGTCTTTAGATTGTTTCTGTCCTTGCCGGGCATCTGAACGGTTAATAAAATAGTCTCAGGGAAGTGAGACAAAAAGGAAATCCACTTATCTGCACGCCTTTTTTCATCTTCCGTTTCCTTGGGTTGCAACCAATCTTCAACTACACACAATGCGGATAATTCCAAGTCGTACATGGCCAATGCATCTTTCATTTTGTAAGGATCCTCCAGATGATGTAAAAAACTAGTTTCTGGTTCAATTCCCGCAAATCCCGCTTGCTGGCATATGGACATAATATGTTCCAATTTGCCCTTATATTGCTCACCAGGCATTTGCCAGGTATAAGTCTCACATGCCAATTTAATCTCAGCCATAAAATATCCGAAGTTTTAATATGCTAGAGTCGAGCATGGAAGATAGGAATATTCTTCAGACAACAGAAAAGATATCTGGAATAGAATTCACTGAATACAGGATTTTGCTTTTTATAATTTCTCTAAACCCAGTATTGCCTGTAATTGAGTTCTGTTATGAATTTATAATTATCCTATCATTTCAAACATCTAAGAAAACTCGAGCTGCTTTAAGTAATTTGCGCCTTTTTGTGCACTAAGAATCGGTGTGGAATTATCATATCGTTCTTGCTCGAGAATAAAATATTCCATTCCATTTTTACTTGCGACATTTAATATTTTAGAAAAATCAATTATACCAGTTCCGAGATCACAAGATGCTTCTCTCTCATCTCCAGCATTTTTCATTCGATCTTTTACGTGACAAAGCTTAAATCTATTAGGGTATCTGGTTAAATAATCAATAGGATCGGCACCACCAGTGACAACCCAGTAAATATCCATTTCATGATCCACTAATTCAGGATCAGTATTATCCATCATAAAATCATGGGGGATCATTCCTGAAAATGCTTTGAAAGAATAGGCGTGATTATGATAAGCGAATCGAATCCCATTTTTTCTGCATATTTCTCCACATGCATTAAATTTATCCTTTACTTTTTTCCAATCTTCAACGCTTTTTTGAGGGCCTATATAAGGGCAAATCAAATATTTCATGCCTATCTCGGCAGCTTGTCCAGCTTTAACTTCAAAATCCTTGTGAATATTTACATGGCTCGAGATCATAGTAAGCCCAATATCATCAAGATAGCTTTTAAAACCTTTATTGCCCATACCCCAAAACATTCCTTGTGGGCCTTCATAACCTTCAATCTGTTGATACCCAAAGCCTGCAAGTTGCTTAAGTGTTCTTTTAGGTTCTTCAGGGAAGACATCTCTTAAAGTGTATAATTGGATGCCGAATTTGTCAAGACTTGGTGTACCGGATCCAGACATATGATCTGCTAATTTTGATAATGCAGCAGCACTAGACTGCCCATAACTTATGGCTATTTGTGGAAGTAATATTGTGCCGGCTGCGAATAAGCCTGCATGCTTGATAAAGTTTCTTCTACCTTTTTTCATTTTGATGACTTGACATTCAGAAAGAAACAAGATATGTATAAAAATTAGATTTTTTATATTTCAGACTTCACTGGATTATTTGCGCAGAATTAGAATGAGATTAGAACCTAAATTCATCTCGGTTTATTCAATTATTACTTGTTTCTGATATAATTATTTTAACTCCAGCTCTTTTATTTTTTTATATTCTGATCCTCTGATTGCCTCGAATGAAGAAATCATTTCCTGCAATTTGTCTATTTCAGTCTCTGCCAAATTGTTTTGCTCACCGATATCTTCTTTAAGATTGTATAATTGAAAGTGCTCTGAATTACCTAATTCTATTTTTACAAAATTATTTTTAGCAGGTCCGTCATATGGCGGTATCATCACCCAATCACCTTGCCTAAATGCTGTTCTGGAGGTTGCTTCTATTACGAGATTGCTTCTTCCGGTATTGCTATTTCCTAAAAGTACTTCGGATAATTCTTCACTATCGATTGTGCGAACGGGACTGTCAACGAGGGAAGCAAGAGATGACAGAAAATCAATTTGACAGATGGTGGCTTCAGAGATTTTTGGTTTAATTTTTCCTTCCCAATACGTTATAAATGGAACATGTGTGCCAGCCTCGAATAAACTATATTTCCCACCTCTAAATGGCCCCCATGGTGTGTGACTACCATTTTTTGTATCGGCC
>JAJCYJ010000590.1 GCA_029262975.1 Saprospiraceae bacterium | reverse complement strand
CCTAAGGGAACAGAAACACACAGCAAAGCCACGCGTCTCTTTAATATGATAGCAAAAGATGGGTTCAATGGTATTTACGAGCAAGAGATCAATCTTTTTGTCCGTATTTTGGATAAAGTACAGAGTAATTTCAGTAAATTTTAAATATAATTATCTGACAGCAACAAATTAAAAACACTAGTAATCAGTTAAACACTAACCATTCGCGTCTCCGAATCACCAAGAATTATCCAGAGCTCCCAGTCTCTATGATGGTATAATTTTTACTCTTGAAATATAGATAGATTGTAACCACACAAATTATTGAAAGAAGTCCCGTATAAATAAAAGAATAGGCATTTGTCAGGATGCCTAAAATACTGGCAACTGCAAATAGGAGACCGATGGTCAGGATTAGGTGCGATTGCTTAGAGAATGAATGCTGTCCGCGTCTAAGCATCGTCAGACTCTTACGAATGCCCAGGTAAATTAAAAGGAGGATTCCTGCTAGCATAGTGACGCCGGACATTAGTTGTAAAACACCCAGTATCGGCGATTTGCCAGATCCGGTCAATTTGGCAATAGCCCTTACAACAAACGATTTAGCTATCGCATTGAACCCTTCATTAGGAGCAGCCAGATAAGGAAAGATTTCGGACGCCAGTTTTGTTGGCCGATCTACTCCATCCCGAATAAGCGGAAGATTGCCTCCATTGATCAGCATTGTAAATACGACATCCATTATATCCTCATTTGGTGTGCGGCCTCCACAAGTCGTGTGGGGTTCACCACGAAGAATCGCTTTTTCAATTTCGAAATAGGTATTTGAAGTAAATTCCTTCGAAACATCGACTACCTGATAATCATTTAATAAAATTTCAGCAAGGTTATTTCCTGATTCTGTAGTCCATTCCCTGGAATGGTTCAAACTGTCAAAATACATAACATTGTCCCGAAAACGCTGACGAAAAAGTTCAATATTAGGGCCGGAAAGATCAAATGGCTTCTGAGCATTATATTGATCACGCAGATCTATTCCATCATGGGTCACCATGGTTACGTTTGTTATTTCAGGACGTCCGATTCGATCTATTTGTCTTGTACCATTGGCATCTTGTGTACTAGTCCTTCCCGCGACTGCAAATAAAGATCCTTTGTCCAATCCTAATTCTTTTTCTATGTCAATCACAAGGACTATGCTTAAGGTATTCACGTCTTGCATGATGTTGTTATCTTTTGGGGGCGGGATTTCACCTTTGGTACTGGCGTCAAGAGCCCATCCCGCATTAAAAAAGAATGGATCTGATCTTCTACCTGCAAAGACGCGAATGCCATCTTCGGTATCCTCCTCTTGCAACTTATCTACCTGGGTGCGTACGGTTAGCCCAGTGGAAGATTTGCATGTAATCCAATGAGAGGCGAAGAGTCCATGAGGTGTTTCAAAAGTACAAGACACCTTATAATCTCCTATTACATCAAAGCCAGCGACTAATCCTTCCTTGCGGATGCTGGCATATTTTATAATGAAGTCATAAGTGACCTTATCAGAGAAGTGTCCATTAGCGGCAACGCCAGTATATACATCAAGAATCAGGGTGATGTGACCTGGGTGATCTGGACTTGGAAAGACAAATAGGTCTGTAATGTCTGCAACGGGATGAGCGATCGTCACCGGGCCATCGATGTGGTCACTTGAGATCAATAATATATGATGCAGAAAGAATGTGAGTATTAGAATCACTTTAGAATATCTCATTAATAAAGTCTTTGACAGTGTCATAGTAGTGTGTTTTTTGACAACAGGGTTCAACTTGATAATATCCGCCTGAGCACAGTAAAAATTATTTCTGGAACATAGACGCCGTCAGAACAGCATAATAAATGGAGTTTTTATGTCCTTAAAGATGACCCTGCTCCAAGTTAATGACCAATTATTCAATTTTGTCATGTACTCAGCATTTCCTACGCACCCTACTGTATGAGTAAGTTATAAAGTTTTCAAACTATATCTAACCTGAATTATAAACTATTTGCTGATTCCGTTACTTGCCGAGTAATTTTATATTAAATCTAAGAATACTTACTTGGAAAGACCTTCTTTGACCAACTTGGCTTTTTGATTGCCTATCAGAACAGCCAGGTCTTCCACACTTGCTTGTTTGACCCGATTAACTGATCCAAAATTAGAAAGTAGCAGGCGCGTTGTTTTAGGACCAATTCCTTCAATTTGTTCTAATTCAGAAGAAAGAAAATTTTGAGAGCGTTTGTCACGATGAAAATTAATTGCGAATCGATGGGCTTCATTTCTAGCCTGTTGAATGACTTTTAGGCTTTCGGATTTCTTGTTGATATACAACGGGATGGGGTCATCAGCAAAAAAGATTTCTTCCAGTCTCTTTGCTATGCCAATTACAGTAATCTTTTTTTCAAGACCTAACTTCTTGATGCTATTCATGGCAGAGTGAAGTTGCCCTTTGCCACCATCAATGATTACTAATTGCGGTAGACTGCCTCCTTCATTTTTTAGTCGTTTATATCTCCTGAAGACCACTTCTTCCATTGACGCAAAGTCATCTGGACCTTCGACTGTCTTAATATTGAATTTTCTATAATCTTTTTTTGACGGCCGGGCATTTTTAAAAACGACGCACGAAGCTACTGGATGTGTACCTTGAATATTGGAATTATCAAAACATTCGATATGAATGGGCATAGCATCCATATTCAAATCTGTCTGCATTGTTTTCAAAATGCGTTCGGCAGGTGTTTGTTTCTTAGAATGAGATGCGGCGAGTTTTTTCTTTTGTAAAATGAAAAATTTGACATTTTTAGAAGAAAGATCGAGTAGCTTTTTTTTATCTCCTCTTTGAGGTATTGTAATATTAATCAGAGGGTCGGGCAAGAAAATTTTCATGGGAACCACCACCTCCGGAGCTATGCTATTATATTTTTCTCTTATTTCCGGCACTACATATTCTAATATCTCTTCTGGGTCTGAATCAAGATTCATTTTTAATTCAACCGTATCCGTATTAATTAATGCCCCATTGACTACTTTCATATAATTGACAAACGCCCATTCTTCATCAGAAGCAATTGAAAAAACATCTACGTCCGTAATAGTATGACTAACCACAGTGGACTTTGCCTGATATGCTTCAAATAATGAGAGCTTGTCTTTCATCCATTCTGCATGCTCAAATTGAAGATTTGCTGCAAAGTGTTCCATCTCGGATTTTATAAAATCTTTGACAGTTTTAAAATTTCCGTTCAGGATGTTTGTGACCTGATCAATTTTTCGATTATATGCTTCTTCACTTTCATGCCCGGCGCAAGGACCCGCACAATTATTCAAATGATATTCAAGACAAACTTTGAATTTTCCTGCCTCAATGTTTGCCTCAGACAAATTATAATTACAGGTTCTAAGCGGGAATAGGTTTTTTATAATATCAAATATTTGACTTGTTTTCCACTTTGACGTGTATGGTCCGAAATATTTAGAACCATCTCGTATCACTTTACGTGTAAAGAAAACTCGGGGAAATCGTTCATTTTTAATACAGAGATATGTATAGGATTTGGCATCCTTGAGCATTACATTATAGCGCGGCTGAAACTTTTTGATCAGCGTGTTTTCAAGAAGTAACGCATCTGCTTCCGATTCTACAATTGTAAATTCTAACCTGCTGGCATTTTTTACCATGGTCCGGGTCTTATAAGCCTGGTGTTTTTTTTCTCCAAAGTATGATGATACCCGGTTTTTCAATTTTTTGGCCTTACCTACATAGATGATCGTGTCCTGGTTATCAATAAATCTGTATACGCCCGGTTCTTTCGGTATTGTATCAGAGATCTGTTTATAATCTTCAGTTGTCAAAATTATAAGGATATTCCGTCAATAATAAGTTCTGCGCCGGCAGGATTGGTTACCAGTGGAATATTATGCACATCACATAGACGCATGAGCATTTGTACATCTGGTTCATGTGGGTGTCTACCCAAAGGGTCACGAAAAAAAATCACAATGTCCAACTCTTTGTTTGCCACCATAGTTGCAATTTGAGCATCGCCACCCATTGGTCCTGATAATAATCTCGTGACAATAAATCCTGCATTATTTATATGTTGCCCTGTCGTACCTGTAGCAAAAAGAACACAATGATTGAATCTGGTTTTATGCCGCAGAACAAAAGAGACTAATTCCGCTTTTTTACCATCATGTGCAATCAAGGCTATTCTCTTCATTATTGTTGGTTTAGAAGCCAAAGATAGACGATCATATTTTGAATAAAAATATCGGTCTTATATTGTCCTCTTGACTTTCTACCTAAATTAGGTATGAATTCATGATTTATTAGTGTGTCTCATTTAGACTAAAGTAGGATATTGCGGCTCCCTTTAATATGCAAATGAATAGGACGGTATTAGATTTGGCTATAGGAGAAGAAGCGATCGTAAAAGATTTTAAAGAAGCTAGTGTGGCTTGCAAACTTCTGACTATTGGCATTGTTCCTCAGACAAGGATTTCATTGATTAGAAAAGCTCCGTTCGGTGGTGCGGTGTGTCTTAAGCTTGGCCGAACTTTCGTTGCCGTTCGAAATGCTGAAGCAAAAGCCATTATTTTGGAATAGATGTCAATGACCAATAATAAATCGTCATACAAGGTTGCCCTTATCGGAAATCCCAATAGCGGAAAGTCAAGTCTTTTTAATTTACTTACTGGTTTAAATCAAAAAATAAGTAATTATCCTGGTGTCACAGTTGATAAAAAAACCGGAGCAATTGTTCTTTCTTCCGGCGACCTGGTTGAAATAATTGATTTCCCTGGAATTTATTCACTCTATCCTAACTCTAGCGACGAGAAGATAGTAGTAGAAACATTGACAAATCCTGCTGACCCTAATTACCCAGACGCAATCATTTATGTGGCGGCCAGCCGAGAATTAGAAAAGCACTTTCTACTGGCGAGCCAAATAAGGGAATTGAAAATCCCTATGCTTTTTTGTATGACAATGTCAGACCTGAATGAAAGAGAAGGAATCAGGTATGATTTGACTAAGTTATCAGGGTATTTGAGTGCTCCCGTTATAGAAGTGAGCAGTCTCAAAGGAATAAATATTGATGGGTTAAAGTATAAACTGATAGAATTAATCAGAGCAGATAAGGACGATTTATACAAAAATGATTACCCGCTTACTCGTTTGGAAAAGGATATCTGTGAAAAAGTACAGCAACTGCATGGTGGAGATAATGTTTACCAAAATCTATTAATTGCACATCATCATAGTTGGTTATCACATCTAACGGCTGCAGATCGGATCCAGATGAGTTCTTATATAGATAATCTTGGATTTAACAGTACAAGAGCACAAATACACGAAACATTAGGAAGGTATAATAGTTTCACACCAGTTATCGAAAAGGCAGCCATCAGAAGTAAGAAAGACAGGCGCTCCTTAACTGAAAAGTTGGATAATATTATAACACACCGGATTTTTGGCCCGCTGATCTTCTTTGGAATTATGTTTTTCATTTTCCAGGCCATATTTGCATGGGCTGAAGCCCCAATGGATTGGATCGAAGCAGGATTTGCTTCTTTAGGCTCCTGGGTTCAGAATGTGCTACCTGGAGGATGGTTTACAGATTTGCTAACAGATGGTGTTCTTGCCGGATTAGGAGGCATCATGGTATTTATTCCTCAAATAACCATTTTGTTCTTATTGATTACAGCGCTGGAAGAAGTAGGCTATATGTCTCGCGCCGTATTTATGTTTGACAGTGTCATGCAACGATTTGGATTAAATGGACGGAGTATCGTCGCTTTAATTTCGAGTGGTGCTTGTGCGATTCCGGCTATAATGTCTACGCGGACCATTGCTAATTGGAAAGAACGGCTGATTACAATACTGGTCACCCCCCTGATAAGTTGTTCTGCCCGAATCCCGGTCTATACGGTACTTATTGGTTTTGTAGTTCCTAATCAGATCGTAGGAAAGTTCTTTAACCTGCAAGGCCTGGCTTTTATGGGGTTGTACATATTAAGTATTGTAGCTGCACTTTTTTCAGCTTGGGTATTCAAAAAGATACTGCGCTCTGATGAGCGTTCATTTCTCATGATTGAACTCCCACAATACAAACAGCCACTACTTAAGAATGTCATTTTTACCGTGAAAGAAAAAGTGCAAACTTTCATAGTAGAGGCAGGGAAAGTGATTCTGCTTATTTCTATCATATTGTGGTTCCTGGCATCTTATGGGCCTCCAGGAGCTATGGGTGAAGCAGTTTCAGCAGCCCAGGAAAGTGCCACAATACAAGAGCTTGATGAACCCAAAACAGAGGACTTCATTGCGTCTGCCAAGTTAGAAGCTTCTTATGCAGGAATCCTGGGTAAATTAATAGAGCCTGCAATAAAACCCCTGGGTTTTGATTGGAAGATTGGCATTGCATTAATTACGTCATTTGCTGCAAGAGAAGTATTTGTCGGAACGATGGCTACTATATACAGTGTTGGGAGTTCCGACGACGAAATGACCGTTCGGGAGCGAATGGCACAAGAAAGAAATCCTTTTACCGGAGGTCCGAGATATGATGTACCTACAGCTTTAAGTCTTTTGTTGTTTTATGTGTTTGCCATGCAATGTATGAGTACTCTGGCTATTACAAAACGTGAAACAAAATCGTGGAAATGGCCTATAGTTCAGCTGTCATTTATGAGTGTCTTAGCTTATGTAAGCAGCTTGATTGCTTACCAGTGGCTTTCTTGAAGAGAGAAAAATACACGGGTTTAATGAAACCAGGAAGCTTATTTTTTTACGGGTATTCTGA
Organism: Saprospiraceae bacterium; assembly: GCA_029262975.1. Lineage (GTDB taxonomy): Bacteria > Bacteroidota > Bacteroidia > Chitinophagales > Saprospiraceae > JAJRXG01. The sequence goes on along the minus strand of JAJCYJ010000590.1, from coordinate 2,966 downwards.
AGGAAAAGTTGGTCCATTCTTCACTTATATTCTGCCACGGTCCTGACTTCTTTAGAAGTTCAATCAATTTCAGTTTTGTAGTACTATCCGGAAAATTCAACAATTCAATCTGATTAGGCTCGTTTTTTGAGTTAACAGTAAATCTTGATTCGACTAAAAAGTTTTCTTTTACGTTCATCATAAATAATTCCTCTCTGCTTATCGTCGAATTTTTCACCAGAAGTTTTCGATATTCCTGAAAGCCAATAACAGGTTGAGGATTTTTTGTTGCTCCCTCTTCCTGAGCCAAGACTACTTCTTCTAACGTTATATTATCACTTGCTTCTTTTGCATTATCAACCTTCCGTGAAAGAGCTTGTGTGATATTCTTTTTCTCAGATCGTGAACTCTGAACAGCAAATGCTGCTGGTTCTGTATTACTTGGCTGTAGGTCTTTTAGTGATGTGCTTTGCGACCGTAAATTTGATGGTTCAACAAGCGCAAGATCTTCGATTTCATTTTTTTCATCAACTTCGATTACTGATGTATTCTCCAATTCTCTAGCTTTAGATAACCCTGTCGATTCAGGAGCAGTTTCTCTTGATTCTTCTTCGACAATCGTTACTTCCGAAGAAGGAACTGAATTGATTATAACCTGAGCATCTTGTTGCCTGACTGAAGATTGTGCTATCGGATCTTTTCCTTCGGTTTCTGTTTTATTATGATTAGGTGCAAGCTTATTAATAGCTATGTTATCATTACTATTAATTTCTCTCTCAGAGGTAGCTGGTTCGTTTATTTCTTTTATTTCAGAGGCTGTGTCATCATCTAATTGGATAGCAACTGATGTCTCCAAAGTCTTAGACTGACTACCATCGTTCATTAGGAACGTAACAGCAAAAAGTAAGATGAAAGATGCTGCTAAAGCATAAGGCCAAACCCTCTGATGCAACGGTATAACTCTGGTAGATTTGTTGGTTTTTAATCTTTGTTCAAGCCTGGCAAGGATCTCTTTTGAATTAGTAACGTCTGATTGTGAAAGCCCTTCCCAGGCATCTGCCAGAAAATCATCGTCAAGAGCGAGTTTTTCTAATTCAAATCGCTCCTGATCATTTAATCCAGAGGCTATATATTTTTTAAGTAACTCTTCTGCGCGCATGACTAAAAATCTATTTTTTGATGATTTTTTTCCATACAGTTTTTAAGATTCCTTCGACCATTCTGTATCCTCGAACGTACCTGTCCAATTTTTAAATCAAGTTGAGTGGCAATTTCTGCGTATGTCATTTTCTTAAAGTAAAAGAAATCAACACAGGTCTTCTGAACATCGTCCAGCTTATCAATGCATTCATGTAGCACATCAACTTCCTTGTCTTTTTCTATAGTATCGGGATGAAATACGTCTTCGTAATACATAAGTTTTGCAGTACTTTCTTTATCCGCATGTGTGCTTTTCTTACGGAGGCGTTCCAGACAGTGATTCCTTGTGACAGTGTACAGCCAGGATTTGAAGTATTGGATTTCGGAAGTCAAAGTTTTAATTACAAGCTTTTCATATATATCCATTACTGCATCTTCTGCGTCTGATGCATTTTTATAATATTTCAGACAGCTGCCATAGACTAGATGCATGTACCTGTTATAAAGTTGTGAGATATAGACTTGATCTTTTGTCTCCTGATATTTTCGTAGTAATTCCTTATCCTCCACTAAATAAATTCTGCCAGCTTATGCAATTTGTAATATCCTGCATCTAATATATTGAAGTCATTCAATCGGATTATGAAAGACACACATATATTGAAAACTTTATTTTCTTATCATTACAATTATAGCTCTTTAACTATGAGATGTTACATATATATTTCAGGACTTCTGTTTTTTGTTGGAATTGTTTTGTTAATGCAAGGGTGTAGATCAAATGAGCGAATATCAGAAGCGGATGCCATCGTTGTCATCGAGGAAGAGACAGGAGAACATGTTGATGAATCTATCGATGATCGTGAAACAATTGATGTTGATGTGAGTGCTGCAGACACAGAATCAAAAGATCTTGACAACCACGTGAAAGAAGATACCCGCGTTCCTGCAGGTGACTCGGAAGATGTTTCGTTCGAAGAAGAAGCAATGGAAGTGCTTACTACTAAAAGCGCCATGATCAAATCTAAAATGCCTGGACCCGCAAGTGCTCCCGCAAGGATGTCAGATCCGGCACCTGGCGAACCAATATCTACAGGGATTTTACCTGGTAATAAGAAAACACCTAAAGCAGGCCAAATTACGGCAGCAGAGTGGAATGATCTGAATAATTGGAGCGACTGGAATAACTTATTGGATAATCAGGATTATAATGAAATGCAAACGCATTGGGAGCTTTTTCCCAGGTCTAGGTATTCGGTTTTTGTAAAAAACAAATATGAACTGCCACTACAGGACGTAAGGGTAGAACTTATGGATAAGACAGGAAAGGTGCAGTGGGCAGCGCGTACTGATAATTCAGGAAAGGCTGAACTTTGGACTGATATTAATAAAAGGGAAAAATCTTTTGAATATGTGGATGCCCGGATTAGCGCTAATAATAAGTCATATGTAATCGAAAATTTAAAGACTATTGATGAAGGAGTAAATCACTTTACGATCGATATGGAGTGCCGTACTTCTAAGACAGTGGACATAATATTTGCTGTGGATGCAACCGGATCTATGGGAGACGAGATAGAATTTTTACAGTCGGAATTACAGGATGTGATCAATCGGAGTATTTCCAGCAATTCTAACCTACAAGTAAGAATGGGAGCGGTATTTTATAGAGATTCTTCTGATCAATATATTACGAGAGTGCAACCGTTTTCAGACGATCCACAGACTACGCTGCAGTTCATAGGAGATCAGGAAGCAAATGGCGGAGGCGACTATCCGGAAGCAGTAGATGCTGCACTTGAAGAATCCCTTGCTCAGGATTGGAGTGAGGAAGCAGTAGCGCGAAT
>JAJCYJ010000589.1 GCA_029262975.1 Saprospiraceae bacterium | reverse complement strand
TAACGCTGGCAAAACCTTTGTCATATTGACAGGTATTTCGTTAACACTCATTTCCGTACTTCTAATATTATGATCATCCTTTTTTGAAGAAATCACAACTTCATTTAGAAGTTTGTTTTCGTATTGTAATTCAATATTGATGGAAAATTTCTTATTTATCTTCATCTGTTTTATTTGGGTTTCAAATCCCAAGAAAGAATAGGCGATGAACGACAATGTATCAGTTGATGGTAATGTCAAAGAATAATATCCATAAGCATTTGAGACAGTTCCCACCCCAATGTTATTTGAAAAAACCGTAGCTCCCACTATAACTTCTGCGCTAGCAGCATCTTTTACCACTCCACTTATTGTCACGTGCTGGCTCGTCAAATTTGGACTTGCTATATATAAAAACGACCCTATTATAAAAGATAAATATTTCATGCCGATTTAAATTAAAAAATGGAGACCGCATAATTCAAAAAATATATTTAACCAAAGAATACTATCATTGTGCATACGATTATTACAATCATCCATGAGTCAAAGCTTTCCCAAGCCTAAACAAAATACTAGCACCTTGCAGTCTCCACGTCAAGTATGAAAAACTATTTACTAATTATTAAGATTAGATACTATAAATACGGAAATCAGAACTGATGTGGTTGCGTACAATTAAAATTTCGTGGTAAGCACGAGACTAATTTGCGTATTATTAGGCACTACATAAGTGGGATTATTAATAGGAAGAACCCGCGACACTCTAAGACCAAATGTCAAAATTGGATTCGCTTCAAATTCAATTCCTGAATGTAATTGAAACAAATGTGGCGATGAAATCTTATTGGATGTGAATAATGAAACTGAAGGCGTAATCTCATCATCATCATCAAATTTATATTCTAACTCTCTACTTAATTCTAAATAATACCCATAGGAAGCACCAGCATAAAGTGCCCAGAAATCACTTTTATAGATTGTAAAATCAATACCCAAATTTGCTACTAGAGAAGCCGACTCTACAATAATCTCTGAAAGAATGAGATGATCTGAAGGCATTTCGACAGCCTTAATACCAATCTTTTGATTTACTTCCCTTGATAAAAAACTAACACTCTGCAGACTTATTTCAGAGGATAAGCGCAAGCCATTCGCTGGACGATAAGATAATATTCCTCCCACCTGAAAAGCCTGATCATCCACTAAATCGTACTCGGTTGAGAAAGCCGTACCCGTTATTATGGACAAACCAAATTTTGGATCTTCTCCTATATTAGCTGCTTTATCTACAAGGTCAATACGTGGAATATCAATTCTTCGGTTTGCTACTCTTTCAATGGAACTTACTGACGCTCTTCCAAGTTCTGGTATTTCTATATGACGCTCCTTTGCCCAAACTAATACCCCAATGGCGTCATTTTGATGCGCAGAGAGTTCGTTTTGACCCATTGGATTTATATTGTAATCTAAAATATTTTTCTCTACCGACAAGAATTCCGACTGAACTTTAGCTGAATGGTTAACAAAACCAGGTTCATTCTCGTTTCTCTTTACATTCATTATGGACAGATCATAAATCACAGGCGAAACTGTGCTTATATTTCTTTCTTCAATATTGATTATATCAGGTTCTTCCAATTCCAAAGGAACATGATACACATCTATCGACGGTTGTGATTGGAATAATTCAAGATCAATATTCTGTGTATCCCAGTTTAATAGGCATAAGAAGGATAATAAACCCAGCATAATCAGCATTCTTGCTCTCGGCCAATATGATATATATCCCCGTGTATTGTCGCTGTTGGATCTGTATAATTCAAATTGACTCCAAGCATCAGGATGATACTCCGGTCTTACTTGCTCACTATATATATTTTTGATTTTACGATTCAGTTTTTTCATAACCCAAATTTTAGATTCGGGAGCAAAGTCAATTCAGATGTAAAAGTATTAGCATCTACATTTTTCAGATAACCTCCTTCTATTAATTTTCTCTCTACAATCTTCCGGGCCCGGGCATAATTTGATTTGGATGTCCCAATACTAATACTGAGTTTTTCAGCTATCTCCTTATGTTTATACTCTTCAAATACAAAAAGATTAAATACCGCTCTGTATTGGGGGGACAATTCTCTAAGAATATTCAATATTTCAATTGCACCATCATGTTCATCTTCATTGTCATTGCTTTTAGGATGGGCAATATATACTTCAGTAAAATCTACAAATACAATTTTATTACGCCTTTTTCTTACGGCATCAATAGAACAATTGACAGCGATCTTCGATAACCAGGGTGAAAATTGATATTGCTCATCATATTTGTCAAGGTTATTGAACATTTTTAGAAACGTATCATTCAGTGCTTCTTCAGCTTCACTTTTATTATTCAAATACCGCAAGGTTATAGACATAACCAATCCATAGTGCAATTTAAATAACGAATGTTGTGCGGACCTCTCCCCCATTATTGATTTCTTTATGAGCTCTGAGACAACAATATTATTCATAATGTCATAGAGATTTTCTATCCGACGCTCAGGAATTTCCAGCGATCAATCTATTTCTATTTTATAATATAGAACAACAGATAAATCAGGCGGCCTCCATAGACTACGGAAATTGTGATAAAAAAGGTTGCGTTAATTAAAAGATATTATAAAATATTGCAGCGGCAGCTTTATTCAAATTGTGGTCTGACCTCAACCACAGATTATCAATAACTCACTCTTTAATTGGGGTAATTCTCCCCATGTCATGATCTTCATCCTCTTCATTTTCGTATTCATCTTCATCTTCATACCCATTAAATTCTCCACTCAATTCATACATAACTTCATGAAATTCCGATCCGATTTGGATCTCGATGTCAAAATAGACACGTCCATCAGGATCCGTAACTTCGTCAATCTCCAATATTTTGGCACTCATAAATCGTTGTGAGATATCATTGATAATCTCCTTAGGTAAAGCGTCAATATTTATTTCAAGTTCATTTACACCTGAAGAAAAAGCAACTTTATTCGTTACTTTATTTATGTCCTGGTGACCGTTTTGATCATTACAGGATAGACTAAATGTGGCAGCAAATAGAAATAAAACAAAATACTTGGATTGCATGATTTATAATTTTACATAAAGCTAATATGTGATTCTGAAGAAATTCTGTAGTTAGAATTGTATACTGATAGTATGCACATATTTATCCACTCGGTACTTTATTTGCCACCCGTAAAAATCACATATTTTGCTGACGATGGAAAGACCTAATCCTATAGTACCGCCAACAGGATTTCCTTTTTGAAATCGTTCAAATAACACCTCAGGATCACCCTTCCACTCTTTACCTGTATTGGATATAATAATGTCGTTATTGGAAGAACGAATATCTATCATTCCTTCAGGCATATTGTGCACTATTGCATTTGCCAGCAAGTTTGCCAACAATGAATCCACCAGGGTGCTATTGGCTATTATCTTAGGATATATCTCCGTTTCACGGGAGCAATGCAGATTCTTGGATTTTATCAGATCTTCAAATCTTTCCAATTGTACATCCAGTATGCCCTTAAAATCGATTTCCTGAGCTTGATCGAACTGCTCATTTTCAATCTTTGTTAGCAGCAGAAGAGATTTGTTAAGTCTGGATAATTTTTTAGAAGCTTGATATGAAGACTTTATCCTTTCTATATCAGTTGGCTCGAGATGAGGACTATTTAAAAGGCCCTCTAACTGGGATAAAATAACGGCAAGTGGGTTCTGAATTTCATGGGCAGCGTTTTCAGTAAATTCCTTTAATGAATGAAAATCTTTTTGTGTCTTGGCTCCAAGTTTTTGAAGCGCATCATTCATGGTATTAAATTCATCAATTGTTGATGGATATGGCTGAAGGCTTCCAGTATCTCCTAATTTAAAATCAGAGATTGCCTGGACCTGATTATAAAATGGCAGCCAGAGTTTTTTAGAATAAAATCTATTTAGCAATTGAAGGCTCAGAAATAAAACAGAGAGCAATACAATCAGATAGATGCCAATCAATCCGAAATAATCAGATTTTTCTGGAATTAGCCTGCGCAAAACAATACTATAAGAGACCTCATTTATTTCTTTAAA
>JAJCYJ010000588.1 GCA_029262975.1 Saprospiraceae bacterium | reverse complement strand
GAATTAATCGCAGTAGGTATGATTATACTACTCTTATTCGGTGGAAAAAAATTACCAGAACTAATGAAAGGTCTAGGCAAAGGAATAAAAGAGTTTAATAATGCTAAGGCGAATATCGAAGGAGAACTTAAAGAAAGCATGAAGGATATCGAGACCAAAGACTAATCTTTGTCTTTAAATAGCTTCTTTTTATTTCTTCTTGCATTTTCCTGTTCTACTCATCCTCTTAAAGAAATTTCCACTTTTTCTTGCGGTTCTATTTGTTCCTATACTACCAATAGTTGAAATAGGGGTGTTCAGCTAATCGCTAAAAAGATGATTATCAAATAATTATCGGACTATTAAATACCTTTGGCTCACACTTTTTATGAAATATTGATCAAAAATGAGGTATTGGTTTTTATCGGAATAGCACTTCTTTGGCATTACCGCTAAAATCATTTGTGACTTTTTTCCCGACGATAATGTCGGGACAAAAAATGCTTGCCGAACTTTGGTGGGTCACCAAACTCACAAATACCGTACTGCCTGAATCCTGCCTGGCCATCAACACTGGCTTTCGCCATTCTCTTCATCAAAGACTATCGTCTTAGGTCTTTTCAAGACTTCATTTCGTTCACCCATCGATCTACATAATATAGTGGACATGAACCTCAATATCAATAAGGATATCCATCCATACACAGCTTACCTCATTTATAGGACATTATGATATGCTCATAGCATCCTTTTCATCCATAGTTTTGGATACTGTGATTCCGGATAAAAGAGTTTATCGGTCGTTAACCAACAAACTCCAGGCTCTTCTTAATGAACTTGGACATTTCCTCTCCTTTCAACATGCCCTGGTTCAACCTCGCCAAATCATATAGATAGCTCGCAAATTTTTCCTTGCGTTCCTTGCCCTTCATCTTAATGAGCTTTTCAGCTACCATAGGATGATTCGTATTGATAACAACATTGAAAAATTCTGGCATTTCTCCCTTCCCCATATTCTGAAATTGCTGCATCTCCTGCATCCTTCTCATAAATTCAGGTTTGGTTACAATAACCGGATAGTCATTGGGCGATAATGCTTTCATCTCAAGATTAGGTCCGCCAGCTTCTGGCAATATTGATTTGAAAATACCTTCAACACGTTCTTTTTCTTTATCACTTAAGACAGATTCGCGGGTTTCGTCTTTTTGGACAAGGTTATCAACCGTGTCGCTATCTACCCGTACAAAAGTCGCTTCAGTCAGCTTTTGCTCTAAATGCTGGATAAAGTGATTGTCGATGATCGTATCCATTTCCAGAACGTCATAACCACTGTCTTTTGCTGATTCTATGAAACTATGATGTTCCTTTTTTGCATTGGTATAGAGATGAATAACCTTGTCGTGTTTGTCCTTCTGAGTTTCTTTAATTTTCTCGTTGTACTCCTCAAAGGTGAAATGTTCGCCATCAATATTTTTTAACAAGGCAAATTTTTCTGCTTTCTCGTAAAATTTCTCTTCTGAAAGCATACCATATTTTACAAAGACACTGATCTCTCCCCACTTCTCTTCATATTCCTTTCTGTCTTCTTTAAAAAGACTGCTCAATTTTTCAGCTACCTTTTTAGTGATGTAGGAGGTAATTTTTTTGACATTGCTATCACTCTGAAGATAACTTCGCGATACGTTTAACGGAATGTCCGGGCTGTCTATAACACCGTGAAGCAGGGTCAAAAACTCTGGTACAATCTCGCTGACATTATCAGTGACATAAACTTGATTGCTGTAGAGCTGAATTTTATTTTTTTGTACTTCTATAGAGTTATTAACCTTCGGGAAATAAAGAATACCTGTCAGGTTAAATGGATAATCTATATTGAGGTGTATCCAAAATAATGGTGGCATCGAATGAGGGTACAAGTGGTTGTAAAAGTTCTTATAATCTTCATCAGTCAGATCACTCGGCTTCTTTTTCCAAAGTGGTTCTTTGTGGTTGATGATATTATCAGATTCAGTTTTAATCTCTTTGCGATCATCACCTTCTCCTTCCCAGGTAGACTCAGTCTTTGTACCAAATCGAATCGGAAATGGTAAAAACTTGCAATACTTCTGTAATAGTTCTTCAATGCGCGACTTCTTAAGAAAGTCCTTACTGTCTTCTGAGATATAAAGGATGATATCAGTCCCACGTTCTTTTTTATCCGCTTTGTCTATTTCAAATTCCGGATCTCCTGTGCATGACCAGATTACTGCAGGTGATTTCTTTTTATAGGACTTTGTAACGACTTCAACTTTATCGGCTACCATAAATGCAGAATAAAATCCAAGTCCAAAGTGTCCTATAATATTGGCGTCATCTTTGTATTTCTCCAGAAATTCTTCTGCTGATGAAAAGGCAACCTGGTTAAGATATTTCATGACTTCTTCTTCTGTCATGCCAATCCCCCGGTCCCTGATAGTTAAAGTATCATCTCCTATGATAATGTCTATTGTCAGGTCTCCAAGATCACCTTTTATTTCTCCTTTGGAAGAAAGTGTTTTCAATTTGGTTGTAGCGTCGATCGCGTTGGAAACTAACTCTCTTAAAAATATCTCCTGATCTGAATATAAAAATTTCTTGATAATCGGAAATATGTTTTCTGTTTGTACTGATATCTGTCCTTTAGCCATAGTATTTTAATCTTGATTTGCTTAGATATAAGGGAAGTGGTCAAAGGTTGTGCCATGGCTTGATAAAATGACAAAATGTCTGATTGTCAGAATTGTACTGCCATTCCTACACCTCCAGGGCCAACACCCATGCTGATTTGTACCCTGGCGGGGTCATGTGTGACGTGTCTGGTTCTGCTATTCCAAATGTCAAATTGATAGGAGAAATGGCTAAAAAGTATCCCTATTCCTGCACCGGTCAGCACATCTGAAATCCAGTGTTTATCTTTTAGGATCCTATAAACTCCTGTGACTATGGCAGGAAGATATCCACTATATGCTAGCCAGAGATTGTCATCCTTAAAACTATGATAGAGCACATTAGCACCGGCCATAGCATACGCCGTATGTCCGGACGGAAAGGACCTTGGTCCTCCATTCGGTCGGGTTGCATTAACAGCAGATTTTAATGCCCAGACAGTAGCCAATGTCATCCCCTGGGAGACAAGTAAATGTCTGGTTTGACGAGCTACCTCCTGGCCACTTTTCTTTGTTGCCAAATCACCCAGATATAACATAAATACTGGCGTGTGTTGTAAGATATCGTCCAAAGATGATTGTTTGACATCTGTGCGCTTTCTTACCCAATCCCGAAAGTCTCTTTTAGTTTGATCCTTATTGACAATTATTCCAGTCGTAATTAGCCCGGCACCTAAGAAATATCCTGTTATATCGATCTTCCTTTTAACGATGGTTGTATCCTGGCTCGCAGCTATTTGTATTGTAAAAAATACAGCTAAATAAATTAGAATATACTTAAGCATCACTGACTTGCTCACAGTCTTCTAAGCTTTATATTTCTAAAGCTTATTTCATTCCCATGATCCTGAAGTGCAATGTGGCCCGATTTATACATGCCGTATTCGGGGTAATCTTTCCATTTCCCTGCATCTTTCAGTGCCTCCCATTCGGGCGTCCATAGCTCATATCTAACAACCTGTCTGTCATTGAGCCAGTGTTGAACCTTTCCATCCTCCACGATCAGTCTGCTATGGTTATAGCTGCCCTGAGGTTTGTAAGCTTGAATTTTAGGTGGGTGCATGGCATAATTGCCACCAGTCATCTGCCAATCTTCAAGCTGGGATCCATATCCCTCATCATCTACAAGCTGATATTCTGGACCTGTATGATATACTGCTGCCAGGTCTGCAGACTCTCTTACATTAAAGAATATACCACTATTGCCTCTTTTTGCAATTTTCCACTCTAAGGAGAGTTCAAAGTTATCAAAGGTTCCCTTTGTCACTATATCTGCAGATTTACCTTCTACACCCAATGCAACCATAGCATCACCTCTTATTTCCCACCCATAGATGTTGTCTTGTCTGTAAACCCGCCATTGCTCCATGCTTTGACCATCAAACAACAAGGTCCATCCAAGGGCTTTGTCAGCCGCACTTAATGTATTGTGTCCGGTAGATGTCATGACAATTGGCTTCTT
>JAJCYJ010000587.1 GCA_029262975.1 Saprospiraceae bacterium | reverse complement strand
TGTAGATACAGAAGGAGATATTATTGGTTTATCTCCCGGAGATAGTGATGACCCGGAAAATTGGGAGCACCAGTGAAATTATAGATATTTGAAAACTTCCTTTTCCAATCCCCATAATTGAGGGTTTCCACATTACAATTCTAACTTCAAATATCCCTTTACTCGCTTTTCTGGAAAATACACTTCGTAATTATACTTAACCTGCATATCATAATCTTTTAGAATCCTAAATCTCTCCTGGTAATAATTAAAATAGAATTTTTTTAATTTCTCAGGATTCGACCGGACGATCAAACTTAAAGTTTCAAAATGTGGATGATGATGTCTTTTTCCATTTGATGAGAATAAATAATGATCGGCATGGACCATATTTAAAAGATTTGGAGAATTATTAGTCAGGCTTCCATGATGAGCAACTTTTAATACGTCGACATGAAATGGCTCTGACAGTCCCGGATTCAATAGTGCAAGTTGTGCATAAACCTTGCTGGGTATAGCGTCTCCAAGAAAAAGGAATTTTTTGTCTTTATATTCAATGAGAAAAGTGATAGAAGATCCATTAGTTATCGAATTATCCTCATCCCTGGACTCATTCCATTCAGGAAGATATTTTGTCACCCAATCCCGACCCCCCGAAACGTCTCTCCCCGATCGTTGTAAACTTGGTTTTTTCTCTCCGTCCATTAATTTCTCAAAGGCATCATCAAAAAACGCATCTTCATTTAACTCTCCATCATACCATTTTGAGATTTCATCGAGCCACTTTTTTCCCATCTTTTCTAAATCTGTATAAGTCGGACTCAATACAGTCAATGTCAAGTCTTCGTCAATGCGAACCGGGTTGGAAATATCTGAGCTAACCGCTTTTCCGTGAAAGTCATTATTCCATTTATAGCCTCCCTCAAGGATGGTCGCACCTAAAGATGTGCCCTGGCGGAAACTGACATCCTGAGATGCTTCATCCGCATCATCTATATGTTGCTTGGTTGGAATTTCAACATCCGGTTTTGAATCACTGGCAAATTCACCGTCTATCTTGTCCGGAAGATACAAATGTCTATAGCTATTATGCCATATCTGGCCAATTGGGATCACCTGGGGACTAGAATGCATACCATTGTCTTGTAACAATTTTATAATTCCTGATATATGATCTGCATCGATGTGGGTCACAATGATATGAGATAATGTCCCACCTTCCGCGGCTATTTCTTCAAGTCTGAGTTTTAAGGATCGTTTATAGGTTGAACTATATCCTCCATCAACAAGTATCCTGGATTTACCAAGCGAAATTAATATTGCATCACCATTACCGGCAGGGAACATTTCTATTTGAATTTCTTTCGAAGACATAGCAGAAAGCGTTGAATAAGAGTCATAATCTAGCTGTTTTACCTTGCACACCAAAATATTTTCCTGATTATTCGTAAAATTTTGTCGATATTTAAATCAAGGCGAAGCTTACTTTTATGTCTGAGCGCATCAACAATTTTATAAATACGACTACGGCCAGGATAATTACTGACGCTGATGTCGGTACTGGTTTTTTTATTTATCCCGGTCATCTTCTGACATGCGCACATGTAGTCACTACGATACATAAGAAGGAGGGAAAAAAAGAAGTCAAAATTGAGCAGCTGACAATTCATTATGACGGGATGGAATTAAGTGGTTCCGTCCTGGCACATTCAGTAAGAGATTACCCGGATCTTGCTGTGATAAAAGTTCATCCGGTTCCTGTTCACCCTTGTCTGCGGATAGCAAATAAGTCAAATCTTATTTTTGGTAAAAACTACTTAGCCAAAGGATATCAGTTGCTTGGAGAAGAAGAAGTAACTCAAGGAAGATTCAGAACTGTTTACAAAAAAGATACTTTAACACTGAAATACGAAGGGCTGGCTGATGAAGAAAGTCAACCATTCCTCAAATTTGAAGAAGCTCGTGTACGGGGAGGCATAAGCGGGGCTCCTGTCGTTGACATTGAAACAGGGCAGGTCGTCGGAATTATGAAAAAAACGATCGATGCAGATTTGGATTCAGGTGGCATGGCTGTACCTGTTGATCAGATAAGGCAATTTCTAGGTTCCCAAGAAGTAGGATTACTTTCAAAAATAAATGCAAACAATTTTCAAAAGAGACTCAGTAATTGGGAAAAGATTTATTTACCAGTTTATGAAAATCTTGTCAAAAACAGAATGCGCATCGCACTGTTCAGTGCAATAATATTCGCACTAGTCTTATGGGTTGTTCGACATTATGGATTCGATTATACTAATCTATTCATCGCCTCAATACCAATTGCATTTCATTTTATATTGAACACGCTCAAAAATAGTAGTGCAGCATATGCAAAAGAGATTGACTCTATTTATCAATCTATTAGCAAATTGTTACTAAGCACATACATGATGTTTTTCTTGGGACTTGTCGTACTTTTTATTTGGTCCTTCAGGTCCTCTGTTATAATTGAATCAGGTGAGGGAGATGAAAATGTAGTATTTTCAGTGACAGATTCGGATAACCAGGAAGAACGAACAAGAAAACTTAGTGGCAGTGAAAAGACCCGGTTTGGTGTATGGACGTTTCCATGGGGAAAGGAATATTTATTGCAACCCGCGGATTTCGTTTCAAAGGTGAAACGGATATATCCATGGGGTATCGATATGGATTTTCCCTATGACTTTGATAAAGAGCCCATTCTATATATTCGACATCATTGTCTGGATGTCAGAAATCCGGTAATGAACGAAGGGCGATTAGTGATTACGGCTGGATCCGGAAATGATGAAAAGATTCTATATGAGCATCATACGCTAGTGAAAATCGGTGCCCTCATGATCGGAAAAGGAAATTTCGACTTTGCTACATACAATAAGACTAATTGGCGTGATGACATCAATTCGTATTATCCTTTTCCTGAAATGATTATGGATCGCTGCATTGAAAACTGGGAAATATTAGATACAATAAATATCAGTTTAATTCCGAGATCACATGGCGAAGTAAGATTTTATAAAAAAGGAGAAAAAGAAAATTACAAAACCATTGCTTCATATGATTTTCAAAAAATTCATATTCAGGATATTTTAATGATACCTCATAAATGATAGTCATGCACACCAACCTATTACCAACATACATTTTATTTTTATGGTTTTTACCCATATCCCTTTGGGGAATAGAAAAACCCACGATTGGACTTGATTTTAAAGTTGATAGTCAAACAAATTTTCAGGAAAATTTTTCGAGCACTGAAATTGACGTCTTTACATTAAATGCAACAGATTCTTTGACCAATATACTCAACGATTATATCGGGCTATTTCAATTTGTAAATGAAAATTCTGCCTCCAGTCAATTGCATGTACGATTGCAGACAGAAGAGGTAAATGGAGATCCATTTCAACCACATGTTCTGCTTTTAACATTTTCAAATGAAGGGAATGTCATCGGAACTCAGAGTATTCCTTTTTTAGATATTCTGGAAGTAATGGAGATGGGAAGTATTGAAGGACAAAGTCTGAATCTCGGGAATAAATTTCGAGACTATTTATCTCGAAATCACACGGCACTTGTGAAAAAATTATTCAGTACCATCTCGTTGAGTAATGATCTTCTATATCTTGGGGTTGAACCAAAACCTCAATGGGTTCTTCCTTTCAGAGAAGAGACCCTGTCAATAGATAGGGAAAATTCTATATTCTGGATTAGAATTATAGGATCTGATGCAGCTGGTGCCAGAGATGAATACCCGGTACTTGTAGAGCCATTTGAACCATACACACCGGACGATGAGACCACTCACTTTTTAGGCTGCATGCGTGCCAAATTAACAAGTGATACTTCGACAAATTCAAAAGATGCTGACGACATTGATTTCACACATGAAAAGTACCACCTTTTCATCTTCAAGTATGCGCGAAAGAAAGAGTCTATTAGTGAGTCACCTTCTCTGACACCAACCGATCTATGGAATCTTATTGAACCAAGTCAAGATTAAATCATGAATAAATCAATATTATATAGCTTGGTATTCACTCTTTGCTCCGTAAATTTGAATGCCCAGAGCATTACAACTACTACAGACAAAATCTATGTTTCGGATGTCATTAAAAAAGCTGCGCTAATTAGAGGTAAAAATACGAGCGAACAAAGCAGAGCAGAAGCTGAAGAATTTCTATTATCAAGCCTGGATCATTGTAACACACTGACCCAATCAAAATCCTGCAGGTCGGCCATTAACTATACCCTGGGCTATTACAATCATGAAGATGCCATGGCGACCAAATTCAGTAACGAGGAATATCTCAACAAAGCTGAAGATTATTACCAATCCTTTTTGTCCGATTATCCTGATAATAAAAAAGTGCTCCAGAATCTTCAGATAGTTCAAAAGTATTTAGGACGTGGAGAACGCCTGGAGGAGACAACAAACCGACTTATTGAATCTGATCCCGACAACAAACAACAACACGAACGATATTATGGTGACGTACTTAAAAATCGAGGACAATTTGACGATGCCTGTACCCAATATCGAAATGCATACCTGACTAATCCCTGGGAAGAGGCTAGTTGCCGAAGAATTGTTAATATGTTCAAACAGGCGGATTTGAATTGCTCCTCTTATGATGAATTAGAAAAATTTGCATATCACTGTGTTGAGGCGGGTTATCCCTATCTTTCAAATGAACTTTTAGAAAGAAAGTTGAAAAATGAACTATCCGCAGGAGACTTAGAAGAAGCCAATGAAACCTTCGTTCACTTGATAAATATTCTTGCAGATAATGGATGGCTTTCTAAGCAAAGAATTGAAAATATGAGATTTTCTGTAAAATCTCCCTTCGGACCCCTTGAAGATCTTAGGATAGTCATGCAAAATGATGATCCGGATACATGGATTCAATCTTCTTTCTGGACAAGGTCTGAAGAATATTACAATTCTGAAGAAACCGGCCGTGTTATGCCTATGTCGGTTCTAGCAAAAATTTATTTCTCAAGGGCTACTGACTTCCGAAAAATACAAAAACCTAAAGAGACGATAGCAGCTCTTGAATTATCCATGGAATGGATACAGCGCTATATTAGAAACTATGATGAATTTCCATCATTGTTTTTTCCTGTCTCTACAGATTTGGCAAAAGCATATTATAAGTATAAACGATTAGACCCAAATGGAAGGAAGCTTATTGATCTGGAAAATAAATTATTTGCGGGCAAGGCAGATGCTTATTCTTCAGGTAACAATAGACTTATTCGTGAATATCATACCACCCTGGGGCTTATTTATTATGATCAAAAACGTTGGCAATCTAATGGATTTGCATCAAATGCAAAATTTCAATTAAGCAGAGCACTTGATTCGAGATTTGGACCGATTATCAATCCAAAATTACGAGAGATGCTCGGAGAAGTGTATTCAGAATTAGGTGATAAATCTAATGCTGCTCAATCTTACATGGATGCAAGTACAGATTATCTAAGACTGGATAAAATTAAAAGGGCGATTGCAACAATCGATATGACTAAAGATAAATTTGCTTCAGCTCAAAATGCAAGAGAAAAACGCAAACTCCACGCTCTTTCTTCTTTAGCAAAAGACAGGCAAGATTGGAGCAGCGCTACCCATGCAATATTAATCAAATCCGGAGATCAGTTTATAAATGAAATGAATGAGATAGAAAATAAAGAAAAGTCGTATTCTAAAATATTAGATAAAGATTTTGTCAACAGGCAAATATTTAAAGGGCTGTCAGATCTGGCTAAAAACACCCCGGCCGATCGCATAAATTATCAACAATTTCTCTATGCCGCTGCTTTAACTAAAATTGAAAGATCTGATAATTTGGATAATCTTGCCGACAATAATAGAATCTCTGACATCACGAAGTCATTAGAGCTCAGCATTAAATCCCCAAATGCAACTCTTCCTAAATCGCAGCTCGCTTCAGATTCTTTTCAACGGGTCACAACGATCAAGGATTGGCGTCGCGGAAGTGAGGATAAAATCGATAAGGGAATTTACAAATCGTACAAAGTAGAAGGACAGGAAGCAATTCTTCATGTCCCGGCAACTATGTTTGATTTCAGCCGAATAATTTTTCAATCTTACCTTGAAAATAAAATACAAACCCCAATACCGCAATATGAAGTAATGAAGATTTCATCTTCCAGCAGTGAAGTTCAATACCGAAAGATAGAAGGATGAAAAGAAATCTTGAAAATCTTTGCAGTGCAATTTGAATATCTATTTCAATGATTTGATGCTCAGATTTGTAGTAGTCCAATATTGATCATCTGCAAACATATATGGTGTAGGTTT
>JAJCYJ010000586.1 GCA_029262975.1 Saprospiraceae bacterium | reverse complement strand
CACGAGCAGGAGGAGATGTAAAAGGCAACAAATATGGTGAATTCAGATATCCTTCTTATGTTCAGGATATCCTGGGTCCCATGTGTTTTGATTATGGTTTTGGACCATTCAGATGGGTGTGTACATCGGGGGATGCACAGGATTTGGCTAGAACGGACAGGATTGCTTTACAAGTCATGAATGAGTTATATGAAGAAGCACCAGAGGAAATAAAGCAACAGCTTGCAGATAATATTAAGTGGATCAGCGAAGCCGAAGATAATCACCTTGTCGTTGGATCTCAAGCTAGAATATTATATGCGGACGCAATAGGAAGAATAAAAATTGCATCTGCCTTTAACGCTGCACTTGCATCCGGGAAAATATCAGCACCAATCGTATTAGGTCGGGATCACCATGATGTAAGTGGCACAGATTCACCCTACAGAGAGACCAGCAATATCTATGATGGCAGTCGCTTTACCGCTGATATGGCCATACATAATGTGATTGGTGACAGTTTTAGAGGAGCAACATGGGTGTCCATACACAATGGTGGCGGAGTCGGCTGGGGTGAAGTTATTAATGGCGGATTTGGACTCGTTCTGGATGGCACAGAAGATGCCCAAAAGAGACTTGAACAAATGCTCTTTTACGACGTCAACAATGGAATTGCCAGAAGAGCCTGGGCAAGAAATAAGGAGGCTCTTTTCGCGCTCAACAGAGCTTTATCCAGAACACCGGAGCTACAGGTTACTGTACCTCAACTTGTTCAGGATGATTTGATTAATCGGCTTTTCCCAAAAGAAAATTAGCGTCAGTTAAAATCAGTAAAACCTTATCTTGCCACGAATGTCTCTCATTATACATTCGAAAAAAGGACTTTACTGTCCAATAGCCAAAGTGTATATAGATCCCTGGCGAAAGGTAGATAATGCACTTATCACTCATGGACATTCAGATCACGCGCGTCATGGACATAAGTTCTACGTATGTGCAGAACCAAGTGTACCTATCCTCAAACATCGCCTCGGTCTAAACATCAATATCAGAGGTCTGGCTTATGGAGAGACCCTAGTCGTTAATGGGGTTAAGTTCTCATTTCATCCGGCTGGGCATATTACCGGATCAGCTCAAATAAGGGTCGAACACAAAGGAGAAATATGGGTAGCTTCCGGAGATTATAAAAGAGAAGATGATGGTCTGTGTACACCATACGAAGTTGTACGATGTCATCACTTTATTACTGAATGCACTTTTGGTCTGCCTATATATCAATGGCGACCTCAGGAAGAGATAATTGAAGAGATCAAATCATGGTGGTCACAGAATGCTGCGATCGGAATCACTTCAGTTATTACCGCTTATTCTCTAGGTAAAGCACAGAGAATCATTCATAGTCTAGGAAGTGAAATTGGACCTTTTTATACCCATGAGACCATCGAAAAAATGAACACTGTCTATCGCGGTTCGGGTATAAGTCTTCCCAGGACTCAAAAAATTTCTGAAAGTCTAAGTCACAATCAAGTAAAAAAAGCGCTCATTATTACTCCTGGTGCAGCTATTGGCAAACAATGGCCAAAATCAATCCGGGACTATAGAATCGGCATGGCTTCCGGTTGGATGGCTCTTAAAAATAATCGAAAAAGAAGAGGTGCTGACAAAGGATTCGTCTTATCGGATCATTGCGATTGGGTGGGATTAAATAATAGCATTTCTGACTCCGGGGCCACACATATATACCCTACTCATGGCAATACCCAAATTTTCTCTAAATGGTTGAATGAACAAGGTTATAACGCCAAACCAATAGAGACCCATTATGGCTCTGCAGAAGATAAGGATGGCCAATTATCCTGAATTGCCAAGACAGATCTGATTGTTACAGTTAGGTCGTAATATCAGATTTAAGCAAGTGCAATTGAATGCTATGTATTTATCATATTGAAGCTGTCAAATTAGAACAGCGAGGGCATTTCGACGAGTCATTAAAAGTCCAGAAACAATAACCGTCGACGACTCTTTTGAATAATTCTATAATGATCATAATTAAAAAAATCGAAATACAACTGATTTAGACTTGGTAGAACATTCATCCAGTTATCAGAGATGCTTCAAGCTCAAAACGACCATTTATTAAGAATGAAAACAGCAATAAAAATTAATAAACACTTCTGGTCTTTTTATTCAATATTACTTCTCCTTCGCTTTTGTGCATGAAATATAATATCTTAATACCTCAAATGACTACTTACAATCACCATATCATCATTCTACTTTTATCAATTCTTTCATATTCTGTATCATATGGTCAGGATATCGGTCCGGAGGATAAGACTATAAGCATATATTTTGGTGGAGGTAGTTACTATATCGATGAAGAACAAGAAATGGAACTCATCGATTTTATAGAAGAAGTCGATAATATTGCCCGATATCAAATCGAGGTGCACGGTCATACAGATAACATCGGTAGTTACGAATTCAATCATTATCTATCTCATATGCGATGCGAAGGGGTGATATACGTTTTGACTTCATTATTTATTGAGCCTGAGACTATATTTCAATATGATCATGGCGAACTCAATCCCGACTATAGCAATGATTCCTGGAATGGGAAACTACACAATAGAAGAGTCGATGTAATCCTTAGAAAGTTAGCC
>JAJCYJ010000585.1 GCA_029262975.1 Saprospiraceae bacterium | reverse complement strand
GAACGCTCGGTGGAAGTAGGAGATTTTCTTGATTTTGGTGATTATCGCGGGACTATTAAAAAGATCGGTCTTCGAGCTTCTATTGTGGAAACCCTTGAAAGAAAAGAAGTCATCATCCCTAATTCTCATCTTGTCAATGATCGGGTTACTAACTGGACCCGAACCCGGATGACTACCCGGTTTGATGTCTCCGTTGGTACAGCCTACGGTTCAGATACAACATTGGTAAAGAGATTGTTATTGGAAGCAGCAAATGCAACTGACGGCGTCATGAAGAATCCTCCTGCCTTTGTTCGGTTTATGGATTTTGGTGCTAGTTCTCTGGATTTTAAGATTTATTTTTTCTCGGACAAAGTGAGAAATATAGAAGACATCAAAAGCAACCTGAGATTTAGGATTGATGATATATTCAGGGAGCACAATATCAGTATACCATTCCCGCAAAGGGATTTATGGTTTAAAAATCAGGGGCCAGAGCTCCCCTCATGAATTACCCTTAGTCCAGGGCTTATTCATATTTGAGCATTTAATTGTAAATTATGTGATCTTTGTGACCCTTTTCAACGTTATGTTTGTATTGCACTTAATTTAAATTTCGATCATGGATACTCAGACTCAAAGCCCGGTGATGTTATATACAGAGCAAACACCTAATCCGGAATCCTTAAAGTTCGTAACGAACAAGATCCTTTATAAGGGTACGGCTGACTTCAGGGAGCAAACACTCGCCGCTGAATGGTCTCCGATTGCTGCAAGTTTATTCGAATTTCCTTATGTCAAGGGCGTATATGTCTGCAATAATTTTGTGACGATCACGAAAGAGTTTAATTACTCCTGGGAAGACATCATGCTAAAGTTAAAGGAATACATAAAAGATTATGTTTCTGAAGGAAAAGAGATTGTTTCATCCGGCTTTGAGGAAGCGATGAAAGAAAAAGAAGACGAAATAGGTGTTTCCTACCAGTATTCCGGAGAAGAAGCGGAGCTTGTTAAAAAGATAAAAGAACTCATCGATACTTATGTTAAGCCAGCAGTCGAAATGGATGGTGGAAATATTGAGTTTAAGTCATTTGAATCAGGCGTTGTAACTGTGATACTACAGGGGTCTTGTAGTGGATGCCCATCTTCCACCGTAACACTCAAAGCGGGAATCGAGGGTATGCTAAAACGCATGGTTCCTGAAGTGACCGAGGTAGTATCTGAAATGGGCTAAGCATCGTAACCGCCTTTACATACGTAATTAAGCAGATATTAAAAACAAGTCCGTATCTATTAATCAATTCTTAATTGAAGAATGAGTGCTTGGGCCAAATATTAATTGCTCTATATTTGCCGCTCAATTAAAATGACTATGTCTAAAGTCCAACATCTTTTACTGATAACAATATTCGCTTGTCTCGGGACAGGCCTAATGAGTCAGGGATATAATATCGGTATACGCGCCGGATTGGGACAAAGCACATTTAGTGGTCCGACAGAAGAAGGTGAAAGCTTTGGACGAAGTGGAGGGTTTCATTTCGGACTAAACTTTCAGTGGAATTTTAATGACATCATAGGTGTCCGTTCAGAAGTGCTCTACAACCAGATGGGCTCATCCTATAAGTTTGATTCTCCAGAGGGCTATTATGTATTCGTTCCTGAAGACCGGTTGACTAATATTATCATTCGGGATACGGCCATGATGACGCTGGACCATTCTAATGCATATATTCAGCTTCCACAGACAGTTCATTTTACGATTAGCAACAAGTTAGAACTTTTTGCCGGTGGTTATCTCGGGTTTTTAATAAGTCCTGTAGCTACTGGAAATATTCTCTTTGGTGGTCCAGGTGCAAAACAAGAACACAGTTTTCGCCAGGGTCTGAACTTTGAGTATTTCAGTGATGACGAAGAGACGAGGTTTGGGTCATTTTTTGGAGGTAACACCGGGACGCCGATTCTCATAAGGGCAGATGGCCGGGACGTAACATTGCGCGGAGTAGAAAATTCATACGATTTTAATGCTTTTAATATTGATCAAAGTCGCTTTGTCAGCATTGACTATGGCCTTATTGCCGGTGCTTCATATTATCTGAACAGGGGCCTCTATATAATGGGTCGCGTGGAATATGGTATGCGGGACATTACAAATAATACATCGGATTACTCTTTTGCCAATGTCAATGACAATGAGACACCTGTCTTCAATAATGACAACGACAAAAACCTGGGTATCTATGTTTCAATAGGTTTTAGATTCTAAGTGGCACTTTAATTTTCGTACAAGGTCATTAATACTTCAAGGGATTTTAATTCTCCAAAATCCTCGATGTGGTATCTATAATAATCCACCACTCTTAACAAGATTGCCTGCCTGGCTGCTCTGGGTATTTCGCGATATCCTGATTGAGACAAATAATAATGAAGGTATTTGCTGAGCTCTTCATCGAGTGTGAGACGATGTTCGATCCGATCTATCTGGAACGATCCCTCCTTCAAATGAAAATAAGGTGTTTCTATTTGATAATTATCAGTTATCTCGAATCCCAAATGTTTGGCCAGGTTGATTAAAAACAGGATATGAAAATGAGCGATGGCTTCATTCGTTTTGTCAAGATGTATGAGTCCTTTAATAATAAAATTATAGACCTTTTCATAATCATCACCTGTGCCAACCGCTTTCCTGCATATCTCAATAAGAAATGTAGCGATAGAAGCTTTTATCACATCAAATGGAATGGAAGTGTATACATATGAATAAGAAATTTCCTTAATCCTCGAAAGCTTATCATCATCTCTGCTATAGGCTTCAAATTTGACCAGGTTCAAAACCCGGATCATGGATGACTTGTTTTTTGACCCTTTCCCTCTTACACCACTGATTATGTATGACTTTATTCCCTGAGTAGAAGTGAGAATATCCAATATCACACTGGATTCACCGTATTTGACGGTTCTTGTAATAATTCCTTCTTCAGATTTAAGCATGATGCAAAATAGAAGATATTACCATTCCCATCCTTCAATTGGCTTCTGCTTGATTGACTTTTTAGTATAAAGTCGCTTGATTTGGCGGTCTAAAATTAATTTAGCCAGCTCTGTAATCGTTTTAATACCCTCTTTTGCATTTAATATATTTCTCACCTTTCGTTCTGACACGTCCAGTCGATACAAATAACTAAATAACAGGGCAGGATCCCTTTCCATCAATTCACCTACCCGCATTTCTATAGCTTCTAAGAGTTGGTCGTGATCCTTGAATTCTTCTTTGGATGCGAGAGATAACTCTTGTCCAAAAATTTCTCCAAGTGCTATAAAATCCGATTTAGTCAGCATAAATAAGCGTTCTGGTCAATGCTTCGGTCTCATATTATTAACCTATAATTCAATCAATCCGTTCAGATATTTCATCTTGATTAGAAATTTATAATAACCATATTTCAAAATGAGATACTTCTTATTTCATGAACGCGTAACACTCCTGAGATGAGCGCTACAACCGCAACATTTGACTACTTCAAAGCCGGGGCCTTTATATCCTGATAATAATTTTTTAAAATTTGGATCTCCGAGATCAAGCTAAGACAATTTTTCTCGTTGTCATTTTTCTAAAAGGCCTAAACAAAATATAGCGGGAATTTTAGCTAAGGTCCCAACAGACCATTTACTTATCGGTTTGGTCGTTATATTTTCTTCCGAGCTCGTCAGGTTGGTCGATACTGAGAGGTAGAGTCGATTGTCCACTGTTTTGATAATTCTTTCTAATATCTTGTTGTTACGATAGGGTGTCTCAATGAAAATTTGGGTGCTTTTATCTTTCAATATCTTAACTGAAAGTTCTCTTAATTTGCTATTAAGTTCTGCTTCCTTAATCGGCAAATAACCATGAAATGTAAATTTCTGACC
>JAJCYJ010000584.1 GCA_029262975.1 Saprospiraceae bacterium | reverse complement strand
AAATATGAATTTTTAGCACAGGATATAGCGGATATTCACGACCCTACGGAAAGTCAGTTGTTAGCATATTATAACGAAAACACAGAAAAGTATACTTCGCCTAAATCATATTCATTTTATCAATATTATATTAATCCGGATAATTACAATAATCCTCTGGATGAAGCCAATAAAGTGTTTCGGAATTTAAAAAAAAGAACACCTCCATTTCAAATAAAACAAGGTGACCTCAGCCAGCTGAGCACTTGGCAAGAGCATATTGATCTAAGTCTTATTCGGCGCAATTTTGGTATCGACTTTGCCACATCATTATCGGCCATTGATGAACCAGGATGGCATCCACCGGTTGCATCCGGATTTGGCTACCATGTCATCTTCATTACGGATATAATACAGCCACGAGTCCTGACTTTCGAAGAGACTAAAGAAGCAATAGAAGTAGACTGGAAAGCGTCGAATCGGGAAAACTTTGCACAAAGGTTAATTGACGGATTGCGTGATAATTATAAAGTAAGTATTGAAAATGAGAATTAGATCATTTTCAAAATACCTGTCTCTTCTATTTTTCCTCAGTGTGATTACAAATGTGTGGGGACATGAAGTACGACCTGCATATTTAGAAATTACACAATCAGACTCTTTTCAATATGACATAACATGGAAGGTGCCAATGCTCAATGGCCGGATTCCAAATATATATCCACAACTCAGTCCATCCATAACACTTGAGGAGCGATTTAATAGAAAATCTGCCGATGCTGCAACCATAGGATACAGGCTAACGACATCACTAAATTTACAAGGCCGGACGATCGAAATAATCAACCTGGAGAAAACGCTGATTGATGTGATATTACGGATTGATTTCCTGGATGGAGCAGCCCACACCATACTCTTACAACCTGATCAACCCAAAGCCTTAATCCCTATAACTGCCTCAAAATATACGGTATTGAAGACCTTTGTAATGCTCGGTGTAGAGCATATATTAATGGGCTGGGATCATTTACTTTTTGTTTTTGGACTACTCCTTTTGATTGACGGCAAGTCCAGGCTTTTCTGGACTATATCTGCATTTACGGTGGCGCACAGTTTAACCCTTGCACTTTCTACTTTAGGGCATTTTTCATTACCGGCAGCGCCAGTGGAAGCGACAATTGCGCTAAGTGTTATTTTCCTGGGAAGAGAATACTTATATAAATTGAATGGGATGACCACACTGACGATGCGTTGGCCCTGGATGGTTGCTTTGATCTTTGGTCTTTTACATGGATTTGGCTTTGCCGGAGCCCTTCAGTCCATTGGATTGCCGAGTCATGCTATTCCTCTCTCTTTATTTACCTTTAACCTGGGCGTGGAACTGGGTCAGCTTATATTTGTAGCGATTATTTTATTTGTTGGTATGGGTAAAAGATTCATTCCACATAATCTGTTAGATAGATTTAGCTTTGTTCCGGGTTATGTTATCGGTTGCGTAGCATCCTTTTGGTTTATAAGTAGAATGATTGATATAATACAATAGAAATAAAATACATGAAAATAAACGACATCAGGCCTCACGGACCTTACGAGGCAAGCGAAGATAGATATGATCAAATAGGGTACAGGCGATGTGGTCAGAGCGGGATCTTACTTCCCTTAATATCACTGGGATTATGGCATAACTTTGGAGATACAGATGATCTGAATATAGGTAGAGATATGTTGCGTTGTGCCTTTGATCATGGCATTACTCATTTTGATCTGGCCAATAATTACGGCCCACCATTTGGGGCCGCAGAAGAGAATTTTGGTAAGATTTTCAAAAAGGATTTTAGACCCTATCGCGATGAATTAATTCTTTCTACCAAGGCCGGTTGGGACATGTGGCCAGGACCATATGGCAACCTGGGTTCACGCAAATATCTTCTGGCCAGTCTTGACCAGAGTTTGAAAAGAATGGGCGTAGACTATGTAGATATTTTTTATAGCCACAGACCTGATCCTGAAACGCCCCTGGAAGAAACAATGGGCGCCCTTCATACTGCGGTACAACAAGGAAAAGCACTATATGTCGGAATATCACAATACAGCGCCAGGGATACTAAAAAAGCGGCAAGAATACTAAAGAGCATGGGGACACCTCTTTTGATTCATCAACCAAGATATAGTATGATGGATCGTTGGGTCGAAGAAGGGCTATTAGATGTAATTGGAAAAAAAGGAGTTGGAGCTATTGCCTTCTCTCCACTTGAACAAGGCGTCCTTACTAATAAATATTTGAAAGGTTTTCCTGAAGACTCTCGTGCTGTAAAAGATGGGAGATATTTAAAAAAGGAGAATATCACAAAGGAGTTAATTGCCCAGGTAAGAGCACTTAATGACATTGCCAAATCCAGAAATCAATCGATGGCTCAAATGGCCATAGCCTGGTTATTAAAAGATGATCGGATTACTTCTGTCCTCGTCGGAGTAAGTTCTAAAAAACAGCTTCTCGAAAATATTAAAGCTACAAGAAATTTAAAATTTAGCAAAGAAGAATTGAAACAGATTCAGGATATTCTTGATATATAAGCTAACTGAACATTCAGAATTAGAATTATTTTATGTGTGGGTTTAATTGCAATTGATATGAATTCAGCTACCCGGAGTCCAGCACCTGGCACTTTCGCTAAGAAGCTTCAGCGCCCAAGGAAAGGGTAGTTTGCCCGCTTTACGGGTGCTTCAATTAGACTTTCAAGAAATTGTCCTTTTCAACATATCGGCGATCAGTGTGCCTTTAAAATTATAGAGGATTTTAGTTATGAAAAGCTAGAACTTGAGGATGATTTTTGAAAACCAAATGATATATTTTTAAACCATGGGTGGGCAACCCTTTCCGCGAGCGCAAATGCTACTCACCGGAGGCGCTAGGGCGCAGGGCGGTTGAATGAGAATTACGTGTTCAAAAAGCTGTTTTCGCCGATTCATTATGTAATTTTTTCACTCTTTTTAAAGCTGCAGAGCCATACCATGGGTGCAATTCCATAATTAAACTGCCAGCCTGGATGGCGGGATCTGTTTCTGTTAAAGCTTTTGCTTCTTCGATAGTAGTCACGTTAAAAATGTAAATACCCCGTATATCTCCATCGTCAAGAAATGGACCGGCCATCGCTAATTTTCCTTCTGCTCCAAGTCTCTTGATATTTTTCATATGGGCAGCTTGTAGGGCAGCACCTTCTTCTTTATTCAAACTGCGATTAGGGCCACGCTTTAGGAAAGCCATGACATATTGAGCCATTCCATATTCATCGGCCCCTAACTCAGTTGCCAGGGCTTCATTATAATCACCGGTTTCTTGAGTAGGGACGTGGGTATTCATTTTATCCGACATGGATTTGTGACAGGAAGCACATAAAAAAAGAATTACACAGAAAAACAATGATCGTGACATAGCTTGTATTTTTTAATAGTAATCTTACGAAGATTAAAAAAAATCCTTCAATTCTTCTTAGTTTTCAATCCATGCACAATATCTTAAAACGTTGGCAAGCACTTTGGCATCCCGAGCGCTATCATGGATGGGGCAGATCAAGGAGATACTTTGAAGG
>JAJCYJ010000583.1 GCA_029262975.1 Saprospiraceae bacterium | reverse complement strand
CGGGATCATCGAATATATCGTATAACTCTTCTCCAATTAATTTATAGTTACCCAGTCTGATACTTGGTAGGCGAACGCTTTGTGCAACTTCAAATACAATTTCTTCTCTTGGACTGTTCATCTCTTCTAAGAAAACCGATGTCATATTCATGCCATCGATCGCTCTATCATCCGGGATAATTCCTCCACCTATATTTACTAACGTATTATAAAAATCTGTTATATGTACTAATCCGTCGATAGTACTTCCCGGTTTAATTTTACCCGGATATCTAATGATACATGGCACTCTGACCCCTCCTTCATAGTTGGTATTTTTTGTTCCTCTATATGGTGCATTCATACTATCCCGAATCGCACCGTTATCATTAGTAAAAACGAGAATAGTGTTTTCAGAAAACCCATATTGATCCAGTGCCCCGGATATTCTACCTACTGCATCATCAAGGCATTTTAAAGCAGCATAGCGCTTGTTTAATTTATCTGTGTAGCGAGGAATCTCTTCTAATGGACCATGAATCCCATTAAATGGAATATAATAGAAGAATGGCTGGTCAGCATTCTTTTCTTTGTGATCAGCTAATAACCGTATCGTCTCATTCGCAATTAGATCAGTAGTATAGCCTTGTTCCTGTAAAGGCTGCTGATTTCGATGCCAATCATAAACAGCGTACCTGGCCGGGGCATTATGTGGTATGGTATAGTTATTATAATCTATTCCCCATCCATAATGGCCATACTGATGCATGAATCCCTGCCCCATAGGTAAGTGCTCATCCAACCATTCTCCACAACCCCATTTTCCAATTAATGCAGTATGGTAGCCAGCCGCTTTTAGAGATTCAGCTATAGTAACCTCCCTGGTGTCCAGGGCATGTACGCGACGCGTCTCATCGCCTTCCTCATTTTTAACTAGTTTCATACCGAGCATTTGGAGATAGCTGGGTTTGCCAAAATCTTCCGAACGCCAATCGGTCCAGTTTCGGAACGGATATCGGCCTGTTAAAAAAGCCGTCCTACTGGGAGCACAAACAGCGTGAACATAAAATTGAGTTAAGCTTGCTCCTTCAGATCTGAGTTGATCAATATTCGGTGTATATCTATGTGCAGGATTATTAAATCCAACTTCATTCCAGCCTAAATCATCCGCCAATATGAAGACAATATTGGGTTGTTGCTGTTTTTCTAATTGATCACTTTTGGTGCCTCTTCCCTGACTGCAAGAATTTATTGTTAACAGTGAAAATAATACACTTGCTACATACACAGATTGTCTTAATTCAATTTTCATTAATTGTATTTTATTTTAAATTCTCTATTCATTGAATGCTATAGCCTTTTTAAAACATTTCCTCTATCACACATCACATATTCTAATTGCTTCTTTAAGTCCAACTAAAGCATCTTTTCTTGGAATCCATTCATGACCAACGTACCCCGTATATCCAATTTGAATAAAAGCTTTCATCACCGCCCTGTAATTTATTTCCTGATCATGACCAATCTCTCCTCTTCCCGGAACACCGGCAACTTGAACATGTCCTATATACTCCTTATACTTATGAATATTGCTTATTATATTGCCATCCATTATTTGAATGTGATATACATCAAACAGCAATTTTAATGAAGGGGAGCCCACAGATTTTATAATTTCAATACAATAATCAATATGATCACCCTGATATCCAGGATGCCCTTTCATGTTTTCGCTAATTTTTGAATTGAGTGGTTCAAGTATCATCGTTACCTTGTTCTTTTCTGCGACTCGGACCATTTTTTTGTAACCATTTATACAATTTTTCATGCCCTCCTCTTGGGACACTTTACTTCCTTTAGGTTGGTCAGAAGTATCACTTAATCCAGTAAATGTCATAACATTTGGAAACCCGGCAGCACTCGTTATCTCTATAGCTTTTTCTAATTCAAAGAAACATTCTGGGTGGTAGTTGAGATTATTCATACCCCTGATAAAGGTATGTGACTTGGTTGCTACACAAATTAAATTATAATCATTCAAGATATCCCAATGCTCCACCGGGAATAGTTCGACACCAGAAACACCTAAATCACGTGCGTTTGATAAGAATTCGTGTGGAACCCACTTTGGTCCGGCATTCATAAAAGGCCATGCAGCTATCACTTGTTTGATCTTGCCGCTGAGCTTAGTATTCTCATTCTTATCATTTACGATCGATGACGTTTTCGACCCGAAAGTGTTGCTGGATAAAAAACCTCGTCTCGTGCCGGTCATATCATTGGTAAATATTATAAAACCTCAATTTAGTCAGAAATTTTATTCCTGGCAGATAAGTTTATATATGTTTCGCTGATGGATAATTTGAATAAAGTAGCTCTTGGATAAAATATGTCAATGACTCTCATGCTGTACTTGTAAGTAGTTCTTCTTAAGAATTTCACAAAAACTGCAATGAGTTTGTTGCTTAGTTTAATTCATTTTTCACATAATTTTGAGAGCGTAACGGGTATGTTAATTTTATTTGTTTTATTAGTTGTTTGCTATCACAGAATTAATAATTATGAATAAGCTATTCTTTCAAGAAGAACATGAATTATTTAGATCCACACTCCAGGATTTTTTCAAAACGGAAGTAATTCCATATATCAATAAATGGGAGGAAGAAGGAAAGGTTGATAGGGCTGTACTCCAAAAAATGGGAGAAATGGGCTTCCTGGGTCTGGAAGTGGAAGAAAGGTATGGAGGTATGGGACTAGATTTTTTGTATTCAACAATAATGTTAGAGGAAATAGGCCGAACGGGCAGTGCTGGATTTTCCACTGTGGTCAGTTCTCATTCATATTTGGCGATGAACTATCTGATTAATGCAGGCTCTGATTTTGTGAAAGAAAAATACCTTGCTCCCAGTGTATCAGGTCAAAAAATAGGCTCTTTGAGTATGACCGAACCTTTTGCAGGATCAGATTTAAAAGCAATTAGGACAACGGCACGATCCGAAGGAGATTATTATGTTGTGGATGGTTCCAAAACATTTATTTCAAATGGATATTATGGAGATTATACAGTAGCAGCCGTTAAAACCGAACGAGGTATCTCAATGTTGGTCATCGATCTGGATGCAGAAGGAGTCTCAAGGAGTAAATTAGACAAAGTCGGTATTCGTTGTTCGGATACAGCCGAGATTGCATTTAACAATGTCAAGGTGCCTAAGGTGAATTTATTGGGTGAAGAGGGTAAGGGATTTTACTATATGATGGAGAGTTTACAGGTAGAAAGATTAACTGGTGTTCAAAGTAATATTGGGCTGATGCAATATGTATTGGATATTACATTACAATATATTTCTGAAAGGAAGGCTTTTGGAAAAACCATTGATCAGTTTCAAGTGCTAAGACACAGGATCGCAGATATGGCAACAGAAATTACGGCTTACCAATCATTCATGTATCAGACAAGTTATCGCTTGACGAAAGGTGAACATGTAGTCAAGGAATGTTCGATGCTAAAATTGAAAACCGGTGATCTAATCAATGATGTTGTTTATCAGTGTTTACAAATGTTTGGCGGATATGGTTTTATGGAAGAATATCCCATAGGTAGAATATATCGTGATGTCAGGGTTATTCCAATTTATGGTGGAACCTCTGAAATCATGAAAGAAATTATAGCTAAAATTATAATTGACAAGAAGGATTATAAGCCTGTTTATAA
>JAJCYJ010000582.1 GCA_029262975.1 Saprospiraceae bacterium | reverse complement strand
CTAATAACCGGTCTACGTCGTCTACGGTAGTTTCCACCCCTGTGATGGTTATTTCACTTAAAAAATATTGAACATTACGTTCAAATCGCAATCGTTCTGCCACAGTCAAGCGTCTATAGAAAAGCACTTTTTGTTCAAGAATAGCTTTCCATGTATCTGGGAATGGTGTAAGGATTACTTTTTTCTTGCCAATGACCAAATAACGGATCGCAGCGCCAAAGAGAACCACAAGGATCAATAGGGCGAGATAATTAATCATTTTGGATCGGTTGAGTAATCTTTAAATAGATAATAGTCTGACATTGCTCATTTTGCGATAGTAATTATTTCCCTTTGAATTCTGCTGTATTAGCAAATATCAAATATACGCGTTCTGTGACGTCAATTATTACGCGAGTAAAGCTCATACATCGAGTTAGTCAAATAGGGGATAGTATTGCAGGTACTTATTTTTTCAACTCGATTGTACGAGTCCTGAGCTGGTACGAGTCTCTGACTCGTACCTTTTCAATATCGTCTCCTGACGAAAAACGTAACAACTTCTGCTCACGCTCACTAAAAATGCTTTCAGCAAATCTCAATATTGGGTTTTGACAGCTTCATATATAGTTATGATTCTTGCTTTTCCGATTGTTGACTCTGTAACATTTAATTTAAATACTTTCTCAACTAATTCAGATCTTTTACAATAATTATAAGTTCGATTATTCATGATAGAACTTCAGATTGTCCTGTAATATCTCCCAAAACATTCCTTTATACTTTGGCTACTTAACAGACGATGATAATTGTCAAATAAGTAAAAAAAATGAATCGGTTATTTCACATATGGCAATGAGCAAAAGATGTACACTTTACTTTACCATTTCGTCTGAAGACGAGCAAATTAGTGTACAAGTCAGAGACTTGTACCAGCGGGCGCCTATAATATTTTTACTTTTATGATCTTTTCAAGGTTATCTAACAAGCACTTTATGTGTTGCATACTGTTTTCTGGCAAAATCAGTAAAATGTAAAATATAAATACCCATTGAGTACTCATGCAGATTAATAGTAAATTCAGACTCAAGGTTCAATTTTGAGAATAATAATCTTCCACTTATATCTAATAGTAAGAGTCGAGTATCAGAAGCATTTTTCAAGTGTAACATGTTTTCAACTTGAGTTAATTCTATTTTTTCTATTTTGGTAGTTAGCACGCTGGTAGTCACAAATAGGTCACATTGATCCATTGGATTAATTTCTATTTTTTCAAATTCAGTAGAAATTGCAATATTCGAATTAAAGAATGTCCTGGGATAACTCGCTATTTTAAAAATTGTATTAGCAAAAGGTGCATCTCCTTGCGTAAAGATCTTATTGGTGCCAACAGGGTTGACATAAGACCACAAAATATTGCCTTCTGTATCAATTTCAAATATGCGTCCTGAGTCTGATTCGGAGATGATGGTCCGATTGGAATTTAGCCTGATCGCTCCAGACATCCTCTTTGAATACAGTTGTCTATCTGCGTTTTCATTATACCTCCATACTCTATCATCCTCCTGGAATAATACTGAACGCTCAAAATCATAATTGTACAAACCGATCCTTTTTAACTTGATCTCATCCACAGTTGAATAATTAATACCATTTGAAATCAAGCCATTATTAAACAGCAATATGCGATCGGAATATCCTTCATCGTCTATAATCCAGGTCGCATCGTGTTGTTTAAATAATTGTCTGTCAAGTGGTATAGAACTTATGTAATTGCCGGGATTACCCCATCTAAATATGAGATCACCACCCATTCCTGAATTTCCGCCTTTTGATGTTGCAGCTTCCCTTGTTGAAGTACTATGATCAATTATGATAATCTCATCAATGGCATTACAGCTTAAAAGAATTTGATCTGAGATTGCATTATAATCTACTGAATTAATATGTAACCAATCAATGGGCTTTGATAAATTGCCAGGTACGTTTAAGTTTATATCCAGGAGTTGAGGATGCTCTTCAATGGACCCGAAAGAAGCGGAGGCTGGATTCCTATCTTGAACGATATGATCAATGGCACGCCATTTCCAAACTTCATGAAAGTCATCTTCAGGGTCAATTTCAATTAATATTTCAGAATAAAATCCGTCTGTACTTGTAATCAGACTATCCCTACCCAATGAAACAATTTCTGAAAAACTAAAATATTCCCAGGCAGTTATTAAAATATTTCCAGTAGGCATTAATTTGAAGTCGTGATGTAGGTGTATGCTGTCATTTGCTAATTGATACTTCCAAAGCAAATCTCCATTCCAGGAATACTTTTCAATTACGCCTCCTTTTCCTCCAGCATTAAAGTTGGGCGTGTTAAGTTTCCCGCCTCTGTATAAATTGCCATAAGCATCGAGATGCGCGGCCATTCCAAGTTTATATTCACTGGACCAATGATTGTAAATATTGCCACAGTTATCAATTAAGTATGTGTCATTGGAATTGACACCGCTTAATAAGGTGAATTGATTGGAGGCATCGGGTGTATTAATTAATGTGCCAACGGTCTGCGATAGTAAAACACTATGCCCGGAAATGAGGAAGAGAATAAACGAAATAAGAAACCTATTCATTACCAACTATTTTCGAACAAAGAGGTTAATGGTCTTGTCGGGTAATGAGATGTTTGCAGTCCATATTGATTAGCTTTTGATTCGAATCATTCGGTTATATGTAATATGACAAGCCTAACCCTAAATAAAAAGGCACTAACTTGGATACAGGCAAGTCATTTTGAGTAGTTAAGATATTTTGAATTGAATGATCATACGACAGATTCAGTATCGTGTTCTTGAAGATCAATAACCCAATACTCATTCTGAAACTTACATATCTTTTTTTAAAATCTGCATCTGTTAAGATTGGATTGTAATCGACTCTACCGGTAAATAATTTTGATTGTTGTTTCAGAAAATGGTTAAGTTTTAAACCCGTTGCAAAGCGAAATCTCAGCTC
The DNA here is from genome assembly GCA_029262975.1 of Saprospiraceae bacterium. Taxonomy (GTDB): domain Bacteria; phylum Bacteroidota; class Bacteroidia; order Chitinophagales; family Saprospiraceae; genus JAJRXG01. The sequence goes on along the minus strand of JAJCYJ010000582.1, from coordinate 4,070 downwards.
TCCATCCCAGGAATCACCAACTTTTTTTGAGTATCCTAAATAGATACTGATCACTTGAAAATCAATTTCTGCCAATGTTCTATTGGTAAGTGGTGACGCTTTAGTTCCACTTCTGTCACTACCTATTTTTTCGTATAAACCTGCAATAATCAACTGATTATGATCATCGAAGTTATAGCCTCCATGCCATCCGAGACTGTAACCTAAGTTCTTAAAACCTCTTAGATTATCACCTTCTATTTGCGTAAGATTGACAGAACTCTGAAGGCCGAGGTCAAAGCGCTGTATCTGAGAAAACAATGAATTTAAATTAAGTGTGAAGAGAAAAATAATGAGTATTTCATTCGTAAATTTAGAACCAGTATTATATTTCATGTCACGCTTAATTCCATTAATCCAATTGATTGTAGTAAGAAAATAATTTTACTAAATGCTCTTCCGATTTGTTATTTAGTTTGTTTTCTTTTGCAAAAGCGATCATCCTGTTTCTTTTCCTCGAAAATATTTTCATTAAGTTTTTCTTCTTCCTGGGCACATGATTTACTTTGTTTTTAAGGGTATCATTGTAATAGAATTCAGACTTGATTCTATATTTATAATCGCTTTGACCATGAGTTATTCCCATGGGGTGATTCACTATCTTTTCTTTTGATACTTTGTATTTCTTTAATAATTGAATTGCCCCATCAACCAATAGTTCATAATAGCCTGATTCCTTTTCATCAGAGCGATAAGCGGTGTAAGTCTTATCCTGAACAGATATTTTATTTGCTTCTTCAGGATATAAATAATACAATTTTCCCTCACTTAAAAACAGCATCATATCGTTGTAGATGTGATAATTGGCTGAGTCTAAAAAAATAGTGTCTCCATCTTTTGAAAGCACCTCAAATTCTACCCATTCCGAAAATGCGTAAAATTCATTTTGTACATCTTTTGTCTTTGCCTCATTGATAAGGCGTACATAGTTTTGATTAACGCTAGAGTTCAAATCCTGGTAAATATTCCGTTTAATCTCAGTGAGCGAAGATTGAGCAATCAATACATTTCCAATTACTGTGAAAAATAGGATCGATACTTTGCTCATGCTCAATAGAGATTTATTCATTCGTAGTATGCCTTTTAAGATTCGTTATAAAGAACAATGTCTGTACAAAAAGGAGGTCTACTAATTTTGATGTTCTTATTCTATCACAAAATTCTTATGTACAACACAGATTGAAAAATGGGGATACAACCGATATTGTACCCCCTCATCTATATTAATTAATTATAACCTTATTGATCCCACCATACCGGATTGAAAATACCCACTTCCGCCTGGGACGGGGTATTAGGATTAGACAGAATTTCAGTTTGAGCATATGGAATTCTTCTTGGAATGGCAGTGCCTGTTACAGGAATGAGTGCTGGAAAATTAGTCCTTCTCCAATCAGAGAAAACTTCAGGATCCGTATATAATGCCAAATATTTCTGAGTGATGATATTCTCTAATGTCAAATTATCAGCACCGACGGCTACGGAAGCATTTTCCAAATATGAATCATAACCTGCATCATCGACAAGCGCTTCCATTAGTGATGACGATATACCTGACAAGTAAGCCTCATAAGCTGCAGAACGATCAGAACTCAACAGAGCTTCAGCTTTTATAAATTCTTGTTCCGTAAAACTTAACAAATTGACAGTTTGATCTCTGGTCCAAATCGGATGATTATTTGTATGCGGTTGTCCGTATGTCGCCAACCGAGGATCATCAAAAGATTGTAAAAGTGCTACATAGGTGGCCCCAACTTCACAATCGTCTCTTTGTTCAATGTACTGGTACCAAGGTGCATTTTCGGTAGCTGGATTTCCAAATGCAAAACCTGCGTTATCTCCAGAATGTTCAAATTCACCACCACTTAATGCAGATAGTACTTTAGCGTATGCATCACTATTCACTTTAGATAAGTGTAATTGCGCCCTGGCTTCTAGAACATTCGTGAATTTAATCCATTTAGAAACGTCCCCGCGATAAATCAGATCATCGTTTCCAGGTACATTGCCACCACCCTGGGTAGAGAGAAGCGTCCGTGCTTCAGAGAGATTCGTCAAAATTTGATTGTACACATCTTGCTGTGTATCAAATGTGGGCGTATACACTCCATTTTCAGCAAATCTAAAAGCATCAGAATAGGGTATATCACCCCATAGATCTGTTGAGATTAACATCGAATAGGATTCTAATGCCAATGCAATACCAGTATAATGATTAAATCCACCTGCTCGGGAAGTGAGTAACAATTGCCGATTAGAATTTAGTGTGCCTGTGTATATATTAGACCATGGTGTGTCTGTATCGGAAGGTGATATTCCATACTGTCCTAATACCGCAAACTGTCTACTAATTCCGTCTACATGCTGGGTGTATAAACCAATATATCTGGCAAAATCTCCTCCATACGTGTATACCAATCTTGCTTGTACTTGCGGTAGCAGAACATTAGGCGTAACGGTAGTGGGATTGTCCGGATCTATGTTTGATTCACTACCAAAATAATCTTCACATGATGTAATGAATATCAAACTAACCAGAATAAATATATATTTTAGAATTTTCATAATTGCTATTTTTAATTAAAATGTTGCATTAAGACCAATTGAAAAAGACTTGGTGTTTGGTAATTGGAAATAGTCCAACCCTTGTCCATTACTGGATGATCCAACCAATGACAATTCAGGGTCGAATCCTGTATATGGTGTACTCAGAAATAAGTTTCTACCAGTAACGGAAATACTGAAGTTTTCAAATCCCGCTGCATCAAGGACATCCCCAAGATCATATGACAACGTAACAAATCTCAACCTCCTGAATGAACCATCTTCTACAAAGTGCTCATCAACTGCACCAAATCCGCCACCATTGCCTTGATACCATGCCTGATTCAATTCAACAGCGATATCATTGGCTCCTCCGTCACCTGCTTTTACACCCTCGAATACGGAGACTGTTCCCCTGTTATCGGTCAATTCAGATCTTCCAAAGAATGTTAAAGCTCCTTTAGTTCCATTCCAAATATCACCACCTTCCTTTATGTCAAAAAGTGCACTTACTGATAAGTTCTTATAAGAAAAAGATGTGTTTAAGCCTAATAGAAAATCAGGATTAGGATTGCCAATTATTTGTGAAGAAGGATCTGCCAACGGAAATCCATAAGTACTGGATGCTGGGTTATCATCAATAACCAGTGCTCCGTCTGGATTGTAAGGAGCTGTTGGATCAAATGTGCCATTCGCTGTGTTTACTCTTTGAAATGCACCACCTCTGATTTGACCATATTCGAAAGTTTTAGTGACTGCGCCGTTCGCATCCGTTTCCGGAGCCAGGTTAAAAATACCTGTTCCGGTAAAACCGTCTAAGTATTGGTTTTGAACGCCTTCAGGCAATGATTCAACAGTCGTTTTCCATTTAGAAAAATTAATTCCTATATTCCAATTTATTTTTTCATTTCTAATTGGATTAATCGTCAATACAATTTCTCCTCCTCTTGTAGCTAACTCTCCACTATTAACTACTGCTCTTTGGAATCCTGTCGTATTAGCTACATTGATGGCAATAATCTGGTCACCCGAGTTTCTTTGATAACCCGTTAGGTCAAGGCCAATTCTGTTATTCATAAATCTCAAATCCAAACCAACTTCATAGTCCCTTGTTCTGGATGGTTTCAAGAATGGATTACCAGCAACAGCATTATATACGAATCCGGAATTACCCTGAAATGGAAATCCCAATCCATTGGTCCAACCATCGTTAAGGTCATTTACAGTACCGGCATTTTGAAGTGGTAAAATGAATGCTGTAGAAGTACTATAAGCACCTGGCGCTCCACCACCTACTTCAGCATAACTTGCTCTTAGTTTTCCAAAAGACAGTCCAGGGATATTAATTTTCTCAGTGAAGATTAAACCCAAAGAGACTGAAGGATAGAAGAAAGAAATATCTCCCGCGTTAAAATCAACAAAAGGGTTGATGAGCGTAGACGACCAATCATTTCTTCCGGTCAAAGTAAGATATAAGAAGTTGTCAT
>JAJCYJ010000581.1 GCA_029262975.1 Saprospiraceae bacterium | reverse complement strand
CCTTTCAAAAAAGGAAACAGGCTTATTCCTGGAGTATCCTGCATGCCACTATCTTCCCATTTTAATTCAACAGCTTCAAAAAAAGTTGGGGCAATATCAATGAAACTAACATACTCGCTGACTACCCGCCCTGGGTCTTTGATATTCTTTCCCCACATCATTGCTAACGGAATATGGTTTGAATAGTCGTACTCATCACTTTTTGCCCTGGGGAAAGGCATACCATGGTCAGAAGTTACAATAACCAGGGTGTTATCTAACTCTCCCCTGGATTCAATAAAGTCTAAAATTTTTGTCACATGTGAATCAAAATACTCAATTTCCAGGGCATAATCCAACATGTCAGTCCGTACTACATCATTGTCGGGAAAAAATGCCGGTACTTCGTCTATATCAGACAACTTCTTACCCGCTTCTAACGAAGAACCATATTCATATGCCCGGTGTGGTTCGCGTGCACCGTACCAAAAATAAAATGGCTGACTATCCTGCTTATGATTGTAAAAGTCAATAAAATTAGCCGAGTAGTCGATGTCTGATATCTTCTTTGTTGGAGGCTCTAATTTTATGTTATTCCATCCTTTTCCGGCAAGCTCGCGTTTTTGCCCATTTACTTCTCCCGGGTTGCCGGGGCCCCAGCCTTTACCTGTAAAACCGGTATGGTATCCAAAATCTTTTAAAGCTTCAGGGTATGTTTTAAACTCAGCTGGAAAATTATTCCAGTGATTGGCTCCCTCTTTCAATTGCCATGAATTTCTGGCGGTAAGCAAGCAAGCCCTTGAGGGGGAGCATTTTGCATTGGGGGTATAAGCATTGGAAAAAAGTAGTCCTTCTGAGGCAACCCGGTCAAAAGCAGGCGTATTTACCCAAGAGTATTTTTTACCCATGTGTCCGGCGTCATCGGCAATACAAATCAAAATGTTGGGAGCACTCATTTTTTCTTTTTTGTTGCAACCAAAGGTTATGACTACCAATAAAAAAATTGTAGTTTTTAATAGCATTCTAATTTGAATTTTACATTTATTATTATAATTGTAAATTTTATTTGTACCCTATATTTTGACGTCAATCGCCCTGTCATCGTTCAATCATTTCTTTCTAATTAGAAGTGAATTTTTTAGAATTCAAAAATGTATTTACTTCCACTTCTGCAGGTATGGAGGGTTGAGCCCCCATTTTGGTCACACAAAGTGCTGAAGCAGCAGTGGCAAAGATTAATGCCTCTTTCCAACTATGACCCTTACCTATTTCAGCTGCTAAGGCCCCACAAAAAGTATCACCGGCAGCAGTAGTATCTTTTGCATCAACCGTAAAAGCCGGGATATCCAGGCTTTCAGTTTCATTTTTAAAAAAGCATCCTTTCGTACCCAGAGTAAGTACAACCGTGGTGGCTCCCATCGACAAAAGTTTATCTATCACTCCATCTTTTCCAATCAATTCAATTTTTTCCCCGGAAATGGTTTCAGCTTCGGTTTCATTTACAACCAGTACATCAACATCTTTAAGTATTTCTTCATCTAATGTCCTGGCGGGTGCGACATTAAGTATAATCTGTTTATTATACTTTGTAGAAAGCGCACATACAGCTTTTACAGTTTCGTAAGGGATCTCCATTTGCATAACTAAAATATCTGCTTCTTTAATTTTTCCCTCGACTTTATGGATATAAAAAGGGCTTAACTTTTGGTTAGCTCCGGGGCTGATCACAATACAATTTTCCCCTCTTTCGTCTACCAATATCATGGCAGTCCCGGAGGGAATATTTTCTACAATTAAAGACGAAGAAACTTCGAGACCTTCTTTTTTATAATATGCTAATGCGTGTATGCCATTGGAGTCGTCGCCAAGGCTGGTAATAAAACTCACATTGCCACCTAACTTATGTGCAGCCATCGCCTGGTTGGCTCCTTTGCCTCCCATAGCTTGCATATAAGAGGTGCCTTCGATGGTCTCTCCTGCAACGGGGAAGTTCTTAACGCTCGCTATTAGGTCAGTATTTGAACTTCCTATCACTAATATCTTCTTCATCTCTTTCTATTTTCCTGCATATATTATGAACATAATGCCTATCAGAAACAGGATGAACATCATTGCGAGCATACGATTGGTTCCTTTTGGTGCGTCCTTAAACTCTTTCCATATAAAGACTCCCCAAAGGGCAGCAACCAACGTAGCTCCCTGGCCTAAACCGTAAGAAATGGCTGCTCCGGCTTTCCCTGCGGCAATCAGGTTGAGTGAGTTGCCTATACCCCAAATAATTCCTCCCAGAATGCCTACCAGGTGAATGGAAAAATTTCCTTTAAAATAAGCTTTGTAATTTGTCGGTTCACCGCTAATAGGTCTTTTCATTAAAAGGGTATTGAAGAGAAAATTACTGACAAATATTCCGAGGGAGAAAATGAAAACCGCTGTGTAGGGCGTCATCATTCCCGCGGCCGGAGTCACGAAATTATCCAGGTCCATGGAGGCGGCGATAAAACGATAGAAGAAAGCCATAAGAACACCGGCAAGAATTGAAATAAGTATTCCCTTTGTTGAGACCTTCTGGTCACCAGTGGAAGCCTTCTTATAAGCAAGGGCATTAATGACAATTGCAACGGCAATCAAGCCTACACCTATGAAAAGGAATACAGGATCCCCTTTTTGTGAACCGATGTAATTGATAATCACTCCGAGAACAAGAGCCAGCCCGATTCCGATGGGAAATGCAACCGACATTCCGGCTATCGCTATCGCCGTTGCCAGGAGTATATTGGCAGCATTAAAAATAATTCCCCCAATAAAGGCAGATCCGATATTTCCTGGATCAGCCTGAACAAGATCCGGAATAAAACTCCTTCCTTGTTCACCAATACTACCTAACGTAAAGGCAAAGATCAATGATAATATGAGGATACCGATCACATAATCCCAGTAAAACAATTCATAGCGCCAGGTCTTACCGGCAAGCTTCTGTGTATTGGCCCATGAACCCCAACAGAGCATGGTAATGAAACAGAAAACAATGGCCAGTGAATAGCTGTCAATTATAAACATGAAATATCAATTTATCATTTAAGTGGTTGACGGTTCACTTTGGGTAGCGATTGCTGCAATTCTTTAATCACCGGTTTATACTCCGCCAGCGAAGCGAGGTTGGTCCATTCATTCGGGTCCCGGGTGTGGTCATAAAGCTCTTCACCACCGTCATTGTATCGAATGTAGCGCCAACGCTCAGTCTGAACAGCGTGATTTTGAAGTCCGAAAGTCATCAGGGCCGGGCGTCCCCATTCCAACACCGGATTGCGTAAAAGAGGGGTGATACTCTGCCCGTCCAGGCCATCGCGAGCGGGCAATCCACACATTTCAACCAGAGTCGGATACAGATCGATGAGGCTGACCGGACGCTCGCAAAGGTGGTTTTTTTGCACGCCTTCCGGGGCCGAGATGACCAGGGTCGTCCTGTTAGCCACCTCCCACAAAGTGTGCTTACGCCAGTGCTGCTTTTCTCCAAGATGCCATCCATGATCGCCCCATAGTACGACGATCGTATTGTCCGCATGTTCGCTATTTTCCAGGGCATTCAACAATCGGCCCACATGTTCGTCCACATAACTGATAGTGGCCAGGTATGCCTGTACTCCCTTTTCCCATTCGTTGTACTTCAGCACAATAGAATGATCTTCCCCTTGTGTAGCGAAGTTTTTGCCGGTTGAAATAGTATGAACTTCGGCTGCAAATCTCTTGCCCCATGCCGGAAGGTCGTCGCGATCGTTGTCCAGTGTTTCCGGCAGAATGATATCCTCCAGCGGATGCATATCGAAATACTTTTGTGGCACGTACCAGGGTAAATGCGGCTTGGTAAATCCACAGGCAAGGAAAAAGGGTTTTTCGTGCGATTTTTCAAGTTCCGAAATGGTCCAGTTCACTACCTTTACATCGAACATCTCGTCGTCACTCACTTCGATGGGCCCCCACCTCATCCATGCGGATTCAGGCAAACCTACTTTTCTACGATTGGCATACTGAGATTTACGGGTTGCTTGCATCTCTTCTCTGCCAAGCTCAAAATAAAAATCCCAGGAATCCGGATCGACAGCACGAGTCCCATGAAAAATCTTTCCTCCACCTTGTGTTGAATAGCCATTCTCCTTTAGATATTGCATCAACGTCTTTGCTTCAGGTAAATAATCCCGTAATTTTTCTCCGTTGCCATAAACCCCGGAATTCGAAGGCAGAATCCCGGTCAGCAAACTAATTCTGGATGGGTTGCATAAAGGAGCCGAGCAATAGGCCCTGGAAAAAGACACGCCATTCCTGGCCAATCGGTCGATATTCGGTGTTTTTGCCTGAGGATGACCTCCCAGATGGCCCACCCAGTCATTGAGATCATCTACCGAAATGAACAGGATGTTGGGGGGGCTTTTGCTCGTATTATTTACCCCTTTTACAGCACATGCAACGAATAAAAGACTGGATAGACCAATTATGGCCAATGAATTCAAGGTTGTTCTTATCATATTGGACGTTATAGAATGTTAACTGAGGGTAAAGTCAGGCAATTTGACCAGTTCACCACCTTTCAGTGCCGATTCATGGGCAAGAATGCCTGTACAAGTGATGTTGGCTGATTGCACAGCATTGGGGTAAGGACTTAACCCTGTTTTCAATCCCTCTACAAAGACATGGACGAGATGTGGATGCGATCCACCATGACCACCTCCTTGTTCGAAGGAAAGGTGCTGATGATCATCCTGGTCATAAACTCCCTTGGTGGTAAAGCGCTGAATCTCTTTAGGGAGATAGTGGGCATAATCCGGGCAATTTACATTCTCTGGTATGTCTTTCTCAGGTCTCTTGGCAGTATGGATGACTAATGGCTTCTCTTCAATCAATGGCCACTCTACCGATTTCTTTGATCCATACACCTCAAAACTCTCCCTATACTGACGAGCCACATCAAAGAGAGATCGATATACCTGGGCAGAAAGATCTGAATTTCTGAATTTGATGTGGGTGGTTTCTACAGCAAACGGACTATTATAGTGATGATGAAGTTCTTCGCGGATAGTGCCAGAACCGAAGCATGAGACATATTCTGCCTCATCTTGTGTCAAACCTAATACGGGACCCACGCAATGGGTGGCATAGTGCATAGGAGGCAAACCCGGCCAGTAGTCCGGCCATCCATCCATGTCCTGCTGATGACTGGCTTTAAGAAATTGAATCTTCCCTAATTCGCCATTATTGTATAGTTCCTTCATGAAAAGGAATTCACGTGCATATACCACTGTTTCCATCATAATGTAGGTCAAGCCAGTCTCTTTGACCAGGTCCACAATCTGTTTGCATTCCTCCACGGTGGTAGCCATTGGCACCGTACATGCGACATGTTTACCTGCTTTCAAGGCCTGAATTGACTGAATACCATGAAGAGGTATAGGCGTATTGATGTGAACGGCATCAATGTCAGGATCTTCTAATAGTTCCTCATAGGACTCATACCTTTTTTCAATGCCATAGGCATCACCTATTTCATTCAATTTGCTCGTGGTCCTTTGACTTATAGCAACAAGCTGAGCATCGGGATGTGCCTGATAGATGGGTATGAACTCTGCGCCAAAGCCAAGTCCAACAATGGCTACTTTAATTTTCTCGTTATTCATTTTAATTTCTCTACACTTATTTCAATGAAACTTCATCTTGTGTTCTTAAATAAGCCACTAAATCAATCACTTCCTGATCTTCCAGGATTTGTAGCAATCCTTCGGGCATCATAGAACCAGGACTGGTTTCGCGAGATTGTACATCAGATTTATCAAGGACTACCGGTTCTTCTCCTACTATCCTCATCGTAATGGTTCGCTGATTTTCAGAAACAACATTACCTGTATAGGTACGGCCTCCACGGGTGGTGATAATCACCATTTTATACTCGTCCTGAATTTCACCGCTGGGATCGATCATATTGCTCAGAATATAATCTAAATTCTGACGGTTAGAGCCGGTCAAATCAGGACCCAGGATCCCTCCTTCTCCATACATCTTATGGCAGGCAAAGCAGGCTCTCTTGAAGATGCCATGCCCCTTGTCAATATCTGCGCTTCGAAGCGTATTTTCGGTTAACAAAGCTTTGTATTCAGCCATTGCTTTTTCCTTGTCAATTCCCAAATCGTCAATTGGGCCCCATACTTCAACGAAGCCATTGCCAACCACCCGTCTTAGTTGACGTGCGACGTAAGCAGGCACATCCCTTCTGGGAATAGTTTTTTCCTTCAACCCGCGTGTTAAAATGGCCCCATAAGTGGGGCGGGTGGCGAGGGTTTGGATGATTTCAAGTTTTTCCTCTGTGCTAAAATTTTGATAGCCCTGATAGAGCCCCCAACCCAACCCCATATTGTCATAAGCTGCAAGTGCCCTGATGGCTTCAATCCTTACTGCCTGATCTTTATCCTTCCATAGGTCAGCGAGTTGATCTTCTAGTTCAAGCCACTGCTTTTGGGACAAAGCCTTGATCGCCTGTGTTCTTTTCTCTGAAGGAGTATTGGGATCATTTAACACGACCATGTATTGTTTAGCCGCTTCACTGTCTCCAAGTTGCTGTGAAATGGCCAATGCCAAATCAGCCGTTTTCTTACTCGATGAAAGTTTTTTGCTGATTGCTTCCCAGTTTGCCGGAGCTGTGACATCTGTGCGCCCTTCAAGGCCCTCACGGATCCCTTCCAAAAAGGCAATTTGATGAGGTGATTTATGAGAGACGGCTTCTATGACTAGTTCCAGGGCATCGGCATCAACGACTCTTCTTGCAGTAAACTGACTGATCATTGGAATACTTCTCTGAGAAGTTATGGCAAGCGCTCGTTCCGGATTTTTTCCAACCAATGGCTCAAAACCAAACCAAATCATTTTCGGGATATTGTGATCATCTATATCTTCCTTGTGGGTTATCAAGCTTTCGATGATGTCCCAGCGATCCTCTTCTTCCATTCGTTGTAAGGCAGCTGCCAAATACAAGCGAACCACTGGTGAAGGATCATCATTGGCCATCTGACCAAACTTGTCTATAGCCGATTGTGGGGCATTTTGATCTTCGCATAATAGTTGAACTGCCCAGGCACGAATATGGGCATCTTTGTCGGATAAGGAAGTGAGAAGTGCGTCTTGCGATATATTTCCTGTAACGTGCAAACTCCACAAGGCACGAAGGCGATAGTCCTGGTTTTGGTGCGTTCGCAGAATCTCTTGGAGTGATCCTATTGCTTGCTGATCGATGGCTGTTTTTGTTGCCCTCGATTGTAAAATTATTCTTGCCCTGCGGGCATGCCAATCGCTTTTGCTTGTTTGCAATTCTGCTAAAGCCTGATCTGAGAAACTACCTAAATTATCATAGCGCCCCTGCCAATTATCTGCAAAGGATTGTTTGGGACTGATTCTAAAAATCCTTCCTGTTTCTTTTTGGAGTACACTATTGCCGCAAATGTCTGCATCATGCCAATCCAATACGTATAGATTTCCTGCCGGTCCTATTTCCATGCTAAATCCAATCCACTGAGCATTATTGGCCATCATCACATCATCCGAATGCTTAGCCACAAAGCCAGATCCTTTGGGCACTAACTCATCGGACAACACCGCATGCTCATGAATATTGGCCATGAACAAGCGTCCCTGCTGCTCCTCTGGAAAGGCATCAGATTGATAAATCCGGGCTCCTCCATGAGCGGAACGATGACTATGGTCGACAATCGTCCGGATATCCTTGTACACATAGGGATTGAAGTGCTGCCCTCCTTGTCTGTGATAGATTCCCCCAGGGATTACGTGAAACATATGTGGGATCACACAGGCCGTAATGAACAGTTGTCCTTTTGAATCGTAGTCAACACCCCAAGGATTACTGAATCCATGGGCAACAACCTCGAAACGGTCCTTGGTCGGGTGATAACGCCAGACACCACCATTGATGTCCACGCCTTCTCCAGCCAAAACATCGGGGAAAGGATCTTTGTGACCATATAATTTTCCTTTGCCTTCGGGTTTTCGGATTTTGGAGGGAGTGGCAAATCCTTCCAACCCATAGAGCCATCCATCGGGACCCCAGTGAAAGCTATTCAATGTTTCATGACGGTCTCGAATTCCCCACCCGGTCAAGCGTACCTCAATATCTTCCATTTCTGCCCGATCATCCCCATTTTTATCCGGAATAAATAAAAGATTCGGCGGACTACCAACAAAGAGTCCGTCAAAGCCAACTTCTAAAGCTGCTGGAAAAGGAATTCCTTCCGCAAATATTTTTTTGGTATCGGCTACGCCGTCCTGATCCGTATCTTCCAAAATCAGGATACGACTATTCCCATCATTGGAAAAGCCTTCTCTTCTGTTTTCGTAATCCCGGTTTTCAGCAACCCACATTCTTCCTTTATCATCCCAGGCAAAGGCCATGGGTTGAGTCATCATGGGTTCAGAAGCCCAGACATTGACTTCGAAACCATCGCTGACTGTCATATTATCAACAGCCGCCTGGGGAGTTAAAAACTCAGCCTCTTTTCCTTCTTCCTTGGCAATATTCCATAGGCGGCTATCTGCGTATCTTGACTGACTACCTGTGTATTCCTTCCACAGCTCTGTCATCTCAATATCATTCAGTTCACCTGTATAAGCGACTATTCCATGTTTAATGATTTCGGATTTACCTTTTTGAATGTTCCAGTCCCCTGCAATGGCACGAGCCGGACCAATTCCTAATTGTCTATCTACGCGCCAATGTGTTGGATAGCCACTATTTTGCGGGTGATCAAATATGGCGATGTGACCCCAATCATTTCTCCCTTCAATCTCCATACCTGCATCTACCCACATGGCTCTTTTACCTTCACCTTGTTGGTTGCGCTGTCTCGCATTGTTTATGACTTCACCATCAATGTCTTTCTTCCAGGGCATGCGAAGAAACATACCCCCATATGTAAATTCATTGATTGTAATATCTTCCAGTGCTTTCCCTTCCCATTCCAAACCAATCAAAAATTTATCGTCTATTTCCGTCATCGACCAATTCATGGTTTCCTCTAAAATGGGCTTAGCATTCTCATCCAACATGTGATAAACCGTTCGCCATTTTACCTCATCTCCTTCTTCTTCAACACTACCGGAAGACACTTTCTTCCAATGACTTGCCCCATTAAAATGGAAAAAATCCCGTCCGATCATCTCTTTAATCCGCTGAGGTTTATTGCGATTATAAAACCATTTTTTGAGTGTATCTGCAGGAGCACCTGTTCCATTAACACGGGTAAAGCCCCAGTACAAACCTGTTTGATGTTTGTGATGCCCCGGACTATATTGGGTTAAAGACCCGTTTCCATCAGGAGACATGATCGGGTGCAAATAAGGACGCATACCTGCTTTGGCATTTTGTGTAAGCACAGGGTCCTGTCCACCGGTTCTGAATATAGAAAGGGTTTCTGTTGCTGCATCTTCGACAATATAGAAGCCGGAGGCATCATTTTCAGTATTTTCATTTCCTTCGCAGCTTGCGAGTATTGAGAATATGAAGAGAAAATAGAAAAAGAAATGGTTGTTTGTTCTGCGACTTATAGACATATATTTTGATTTTCAATTTTCAGAAATGGAAATTTATCTTTTCTTTATTTTTTATAATCAGGATTTGGTGGCATCATATTCGCACCAACATCCTCCCTCCATTTGTGCAACATAGCTTTCAATTCATTGGCTTTTTCCGGATGTGAAGCGGCAAGGTCATTATGCTCGCCGATGTCATTTTTCAAATTGAACAACTGAACTGTGCCATTTTCGAAATACTCCAGCAATTTGTAATCTCCGCTGCGTATTGCACCTCCCGGACTCTGCATGCCGTGATTGCTGTAGTGGGGAAAATGCCAATAGATCGCCTCCCTGTCGAGCTTTTTTTCACCTTTTACAAGATTGGCGATACTCACACCATCCAAATGGTTTTCCGTAGGGATTGGTAAGCCAAGCATATCGAGGATTGTGGGAAAGAAGTCAGTGCTTATTACCGGTACATCACATTCTGTTCCTTTCTTCCCCTGGCCGGGCCATTTGATGATCAGGGGCACACGTACTCCACCCTCATACAACCAGCCCTTGGCACCCCTCAGGGGCAGATTGGACGTTGCATAAGCTCTGTCGATCCTGTCCTCGGGTACTACTCTTTGTGGGTTATACCAGTTGGCAGCAGCCATTCCACCGTTGTCTGAAAAGAAAATAACGATGGTATTATCATCTATACCCAAATCCTTCAGTTTTGCAAGAACTCGTCCCAAACTTTCATCGACGCTTTCCACCATTCCGGCAAACTCTACATTGTCTTGATATTGCTTAATCTTTATCGTGCGATTTGGCAGAACTTTATGATCACTAAATGCTGGTTCGTCTACTAACTTGTTGAGATCTTGCCTTGTCAAAGGGCTTTCATCATCAGGATTCCCTTCAAGAATATATTGTGGCCCATTTCGAGGATTTGTTTTCTTCAAGTTTTCTGCATATTTCTCTACTAAATCGGTCCGACCTTGAATAGGGTCATGAACTGCAAAATGGGCAAAGTAGAGGAAAAACGGATTGTCTTTATTTTGATCAATATACTTTAGGGCTTCATCTGTGAGCTTATCAGTAAGATAAGCACCTTCTTCAGCATCCTCTAACCCATCCAATCCGAAGGGAGCGTAGTAGGTCCTATTGGGAGCGCCTCTATACCAATTTCTGGGTAGGGAGACATCAAAACCATGCTGTAAGGGACCTGAAGGTGCCCCTCCAAGATGCCATTTACCCAAAATGGCAGTGCTATATCCTTCTTCTTTGAGCGTCTCTGCAATTGTCTTCTCTTCCGGTGGCAGGTCCAATTTATGATCTGCATTTAAGAGCATTTGAAAGTCGAAATCCCTACGGCCTCGAATCCAGTCAGTCAAGTCAAGTGTTGCCGGATATTTTCCCGTCAGAATACTGGCACGAGTTGGTGAGCAGACATGGCATGCGGCATAAGCATTAGTAAACTTCACACCCTCTTTGGCAAACTTGTCAATATTGGGGGTCTCATAAAAGCTACTTCCATAACAGCCCAAATCACTCCAACCCATATCATCGACCAAAAAGAAAACTACGTTGGGTCTTTTATCATCTTGGGTCTCAATATTTGTAAAGCACTGCAGACTTATAGCGCTGATACAAATTGTTAATCCTTTCAAGATAAACCCAAGTCTCATATGTAAATTTATTGAGGGGTATAATTAGGATTTGGGGGCATCATATTCGCCCCAATGTCCTCCCTCCATTGGTGCAGCATAGCTTTCAGTTCATTGGCTTTTTCGGGATTTGAAGCGGCGAGATCATATTGCTCTCCAATGTCTTCTTTCAAATTGAACAGTTGAACCGTACCATTTTCGAAATATTCGAGCAGTTTGTAATCACCACTTCGTATGGCCCCTCCCGGGCTTTGCATTCCATGATTACTGTAATGTGGAAAATGCCAATAAATAGCCTCCCTATCCAGGGTATTTTCACCTTTTACGAGATCGGCGATGCTGACACCATCAAGCTTATTTTCGGTTGGAATGGGTACATCTAGCATATCAAGAATTGTAGGAAAGAAGTCTGTACTGATGACCGGCACATCACACACTGTTCCTTTCTTACTCTGGCCGGGCCATTTGATAATTAAAGGTTCGCGGATTCCACCTTCATATAACCAACCTTTCGCTCCGCGGAGCGGTAAATTAGACGTGGCATATGCAACATCGACTTTATCGTCGGGTACGACTCTCGTCGGATTTCCCCAATTGCCTGCTGACATTCCTCCGTTATCTGAAAAGAAAATTATAATTGTATTATCGTCAATGCCGAGTTCCTCCAGTTTTGATATTACCCGTCCGAAACTTTCATCGATACCTTCTACCATGGCGGCAAATTGTGAATTGTCCTGTCGCTGTTTAATCTTGACCGTATTATTGGGCAAAACTTTGTGTTCTGCATATTCTGGATCGTCAATTAACCCATCGAGTTCTTCTCTTGTAAAATTATTTTCGTCATCGGGATTTCCTTCAAGGATGTAAGGAGTATTCTTCTGGGGTGGAGTATTTTTTAGTTTCTCGTCATACTTTTCCACCAAATCCGCTCGTCCTTCGATAGGATCGTGAACGGCAAAATGCGATAGGTAAAGAAAGAAAGGATTATCCTTATTCTCATCGATGTATTTCAGGGCTTCATCGGTTAATTTATCGGATAAATGCGCTCCTTCTTCATCTTGTACACCATCCAGTTCAAAGGGAGAGTGGAAAGTTCCGTTTGGGCAGCAAGCGTACCAATTGCGAGGTATGTGAACATCAAAACCTTGTTGCAAAGGTCCGGACTCATCACTCATGCCGACCCACCAGGGGGTCTCATTTTTCTCTGGGTCAAATCGCCGATGCATAGCAGGATTCGGGCCGCCAAGATGCCATTTGCCAAAAATGGCGGTCCCATACCCTTCTTCCTTGAGGGCTTCGGCAATCGTTTCCTCCTCCGGGGGCAGACCTTGTTCATGCTCGGCATTCAGGAGCCGTTGGAAGTCAAAATCTCTCCTTCCGGGTATCCAGTCTGTCAGGTCAAGGGTGGCCGGATATTTTCCGGTCATTATACTGGCACGAGTTGGAGAGCAGACATGACAGGTGGCATAGGCATTGGTGAATTTGACTCCGTCATCCGCGAATTTGTCAATATTAGGGGTATCGTATAAGCTGCTGCCATAGCAACCCAGGTCTGTCCAACCCATATCATCAACCAGGAAGAAAACTACGTTAGGCTTTACGGCTACTTTTGGCTCACATTTTACAAAGCTAAACAGGGCAAAGGCACCGGCAGATAATATCATGGCTATCGAGAAAGATTGAAACCGCATTTTGATTTTGATTTTGATTTTTGAAATTCAGACAATCGGGCACTACCGGCACGACGTTTCGTTCGTGCTGATTCACCGGGTGACATTAAGCCAACCGGTGAATCGGCAAAAATATGCTACGAAATAGAATACCTTATACCTAACCTAATATCCCGGATTTTCCACCATATTCGGATTTTCCACCACACGACTAACTCCAAGTGGCATGTAGTAGTAATGGTTTTTAAATATTCTTGGAACTCCCTCTGCATTGATGAAGTTCACTATATATTTCTTCGTATCGTAATTATAAAACCAATCAACTCCGGTCATTCTCACACCGTCTAACAGCTCTTCAGCGATCCTCCAGCGTCGTAAATCCCAATAGCTATGATTCTCCCATGACAATTCAACCAATCGATCATTCTGGATAGCTTCTATTGTTAACTCTGTCTTATTCGGCATACCCGCCCTTGCTCTCACAGTATTCAGTGCCTCTAGAGCCTCTGCATCTTGACCTAGATAAAACAAGGCTTCAGCAAGAGTCAAATAAGTTTCACCCAACCTGAATATAATATAGTCGCTTCCGTCGTTCTTGAGACCTGGGAAACCTCCAGAAGGATTGACATCCGGATTGGTTCTTTTTCGGACCATATAGCCTGTTTTTGTGGTATTTCTCTCCTGTGCCTTGTATGGCCATCCGTCTTCAGCAACCCCAGCGGTGATTAGCTCACCGTCTCTGAATGTTCCATCATGTAAATAAACGGTACCGCCTTTGAATTGGGATTCAGGGTAAAAGACGGATGCGTGAAAACGAGGATCTTTAGCTCCATATAAATCCTCCATTGTCCATTCCTGGCTTTCTATTTGCTCACGACTAATGGAATTACCGGGACTACCATCGGTATATTCGAAGCGTTCTACGAAATCGTATAAGTAGTAATAGACCCCAAAGGAGGCATTGAATTCGTGAGGCATGGCGCGAGAGCTGTATCCGTGTCCTCTATTTAGTCCAAAATCATACACTTCACTCATAATCACCTCTCTGTTGGCATCTGATTCATCCAGCATCATAGTCTGAAAATTTAATGCCTTATCTTCTATTTCTTCATAGAGTGCATGAACGCCACTGTTTATTATGGCTTGCGAAGCATCAACTGCTATTTGAGCATACGTCGTCACATCACCGGAAGGGAATCCCAGCAATCCGCTCATTTGTTCCTCGCCGTATTTGGCAATACTGGCAGCATAAATAGCCGCTCGACTTTGTAGGGCACGTGCTGCCCATCTTGTGGGTCTTCCTTTGTCTGAGGCACTGTAGCTTTCCGGTAAAATCTGTGCCAAGTCATTCATTTCAGAAATGATGTAATCATACACTTCTTTCTCAGAGTTCCGAGATACACGCAACACATCCAAAGATGCATTTAAATCTTGCACTTCATTCACAAGAGGTACACCACCAAAGCGCTTGACCATTTGCATGTACATAAAGGCTCTCAGAAATCTGGCCTCTGCAATCCGTTGACTTTTAAATTCCTGATTAAGCGGTGAGTTAGAATCTAGATTTTCTATTAGTAGATTGGCATCTCTGATATTGTCGTATCTCCAGTAATCCAATTGAGGATGTACGCCGCTCGCAGTCATAGCACGTGTAGATGCCTGGTAAGGTCCGTGGTGCCCACCATAGGATCTGCCTTCTGCGCCCAGTGAAGCCACCATGCTACACGACGTACATAAAGCAACCTGGGCATTAATGTTTGATTCACCTAAGGATTCAAAGAAATCTGTATCAAAGTAAATATCAGCCAAAAACGCGTCTACCAAATTTTGGTCTTGCCACACTGCTTGATCTGTAATAATGTCAAGAGGTTCCTTTTCCAAGAAGGTATCTGTGCATCCTGACAGGATAACTACCAGCAATGTGCTTGCGATTATATATTGAATATTTTTCATTTTAATATTATTTTTCATTTTAAGAATTGGTGCTTTACAGAATTAGATTTAACCCAAAACCAAAAGTCTTGACCGGTGGATAAAACCTGGATGCGCCACCACCTATAGCTTCAGGGTCTATGGAATTTTTAAAAATACCCATATTGCTGAAGGTCAATAAATTACTTGCAGAGAAGCTAATTCGTATATCCTGGAAACCCGTTTTTTCGGTCAAGTTCGTTGGTAGCGAGTAGCTGAGGTTGAGGTTTTTTAGCCTCATGTAGGTTCCGTCGGCTACCCAAAAATCAGATACTTTTTCATTATGCGGTGATCGTCCAACTCCATCACCAAGAATTGCAGGAAGTCGGGCCTCCGGATTAATGTTTTCATCCCTATTATTAGGATCAGGTTGCCAACGATGGTTGTAATGGAATTGCCAAGGCTTTCCAAAGTTGACCATTGGATGTATCTGATTCACATGGTTAAATTGTGAGGCTCCCTGAAACAAGGCCGAAAGGCTTAATCCTTTGTAACTAATACCAAAGTTCAAAGCAAAAACAGCATCCGGGAAACTACCGTAACCAATCTCATCCTGGTCCCGAAAGTTGATGACGCCATCACCATTCAGGTCAATATATTTGATGTCGCCTGGTCTAATTGTAGCGTTGTTCGCCTGGTCCTGATCGACATTATGGCTTTCAATTTCAGCCTGGCTCATAAATATTCCATCCGTTTTATAACCAATCAATCTATTAGTACGATTCCCGGTCAGTTGGAAAATCCGTCTTTCGTCAGCATCATCATACGGAGGTTCGGAAAAATCCGTATATTTTTCACGAGTCAAACTAATCATAGCCCCTACAGAGTAGTTGAAATCTTGGTTGATCCTGTTATAGTGGGTCAATTTCAATTCAATGCCTTTGTCTTCAGTTGAGTTCAAATTGAGTTCCGGAAGTTCGGCTCCAAATGTAGAAGGGAATGTCTCAAGCGGTTTTCCGAAAATATTATCAACCTTTCGATAAAAAGCATCGAATTCAAAGCCGAATAGACCATTGAGGAATTCTCCGTCCAATCCGATATTATATGTGGTCATATCCAACCAGGTTATATCCGGGTTGGCCAATCCGGTGGATGCAAGCAGCCGGTATGCAGTACTACCAAAAATATAGCGTTCATTAATAAGCGTTGGACCAATAGCACTTCGGATATTAAATCCTTGAAGGAACCTGAAAGCCGCCACATTATCTTCTCCAGCCTGGCTGAATGAGACCCTTAACTTAAGGTTGTCAAGCCAATCAGCGTCCGCCAAAAATGGTTCTTCCGACAGTCTCCATCCCGCAGAAACGCTTGGGAAAAAGCCCCAGCGTGAACCCTTAGGGAATTTATGGCTGGCATCAAATCGGAACGTTCCTTCCAACAGGTATTTTCCTTTATAACCATAATTCAATCGACCGGCATAGCTTGTTCGCCCTTCCTCTACTGTAAATCCAGTAGCACTGATATTTTCCGGAGAACCAGCAAAAAGGAAAGGAAGCTCTAGTGAGAGCAGATCTATTTTGCCAGCAGTGAAGAAGATTTCTTCTCCATCAATCCATTCAGCTAAAAGAAGTCCGGTTACAGAGTGATCCCCGAAAGTTCTACTATAATTAATAGTCACCATAGGATAGAACTGCGTGAATTTACTCGTTTCCTCATTCAGACTGTTTTGACCGTTTACACCAAATGAAGAATAGCTGTCACTTGCAAAATCGTAATCAAGAACTGCGAAAGGTCTGTCCTGAGTTTTCTTGTATGTATTGTTGAGCAAATAGTTCATGAATGCGCCTGCTTCCAAACCTTCTATTCCGGGAAGCTTGTAGGTCAGACCGAGTCTTCCGGTGATATATTCCCGTCTGTCATCAATAAAGCCCGTATAACTTTGAAAGGTTTGAGCAACCGGACTTCTGACATTAAATCCCGCATAAGCAGCGCCCAAATCGGGGTCGGGTATTGTAGCTTGACGTTCAGGTCGGGCCAATTGCAGGTCACTCCAATTATCACTCAGCGCAGTCTGTGGCTGATCCCGCAGTTCGGTACGATAGGATACATCGAGCGATAGGTTAAGATTGTCGGATATCTGTGCATCAATGTTGGACCGGATATTATACCTGTTAAAATTCAAATCTCCGGACTTATAAATACTGGCCTGGTCAAGATATCCCCCGGAGACGTAGTATTTTACTTGATCTGTTCCGCCACGTACACCAAGATTATGGGTTTGCATGGGTGCCCAATGCCTGAACATCGCCTCGTGCCAATCCGTATTTGGGAAATCGGGATCTCCACCGTTTCTGAAAGTTTCGATATCATTCTCAGAATAGGTAAATGGCAAATCTTGGTTGAACTCTCCTTCGCGCAGTAATTCGGCGAATTGCCAAGAGTCCACAAATTCGGGAAGAAATGTGGGTTCTGCGTAGCTTATATTACCCGTATATTCAATGGTTGGTTTGCCAGATGTACCCCGTTTCGTAGTGATCAATATCACACCGTTTCCGGCCCGGGCACCATAAATGGCTGCAGAAGCATCTTTCAGAATGCTGATCGATTGTACTTCGTTAGGATCTATTCTGTCCCAATCCATTTGAATGCCATCTACCAATACCAGCGGAGCATCAAATCCCCGAATACTTAATTGTGTCAGATCGTCTCCAGGAGCACCCTGGGACTGAAGGGAAAGCAATCCCGGTGCCTTACCCGCCAGAGATTGCGAGATATTAGCGGAAGGCACGCTGACAATTTCTTTGGCACTTATTGTTGAGACCGATCCTGTCAAATTGATTTTTCTTTGGGAAGCATACCCTACTACCACTACCTCATCCAAGGTTGAGGTACTTTCAAGAATTATAACATCAATCGTAGTCCGGCCTTCAATTTCTACTTCTTGTGAAGCATATCCGACATACGAAAAGACCAGGGTGGTCACGTCATCTGCAACGGTGAGCTGATACTTACCTTCTATATCGGTTATAGTACCCTGGATTGTACCTTTGGCTAAGACGGTGGCACCTATGAGGGGTTCACCTGATTCATCGGTTACAGTACCGGAGAGAGATTTCTCTATTACTAATTCCTGAACCTCATTCATTACCTTGAAAAGGTGAGATTTTCTTTCCAAATTTATTTGCTGGATATTCAGATTCTCACTTTTTTCCAGCTTCTCAATCTCTCTAAATTTCTGTTTTATCTGTTTTATGGTATTTTTTGAAGTTTCTGTCTCATGAAACACTACGTAGTACTTGTCAGTCAACTGCTTGTACTTCAGATTCGTATGTGATAGCGCTCGGTTAACTGCAGATTCCAGTTGTTCTCCTTCTATAAATTCGAAATCGACTTTAATTGTGGACAACAACTTGGAATTGTAGGTGATGATCACGCGATATTGTTCACTGATCTGCTCCAAAATCTCGCTTAGCGGATTGGATGATGTCTCGTTGAAATTCCCTAGCATCGGGGAATATGCCAATAACGAAAGTATGCAAATCATGAAGAAATGCTTGAATTGTACTTCTCGTTTCATAAATTTGTTTTTCGAATTTTTTAATAATGTTGGAGCGGATTGTGAGGATCTGCTCCAATACTTTTTATAACAGGTCTATTTACGGGTTGAATCTTTACTCCACCCGTCTACTCAAAAAATATCTTTGCCCTTCTCTTTTAAATTGAATACCGTATACTTCCTTCAAGGTTTCCATTGTTACTTTCAAATTTCCAATAGGAACACCTCCGGTTATTTCTTCACTTTTTAACTCATCGGACTCTATAACAAATTGAATCCCATAAATATCTTCAATGTCATACAGTGCATATTTCAATTTCGTTTTGTTAAATATTAAGGCTCCGTCCTTCCATGAGGCGTTCTCCAAAACAGAAACATTTTTCCGATTCTCTTTAATCTTATTGTCCTTTTCTGAATAAGTGATCAGATCACCAGGATTCATTTTTATTATTTCATTTTCGCTATTCTTTATATTAAGCTCTACTCGTCCTTCTTCCAGGAATACTTTGGTTTGATCATTCCGGGCATTGACGTTAAAGGATGTTCCGAGTACTTCCACTGTTAAGTCCTGAGTGATGACCAGGAATTTTTCACCTGTCTCCGGCTTTTTTTCTACTACAAAAAATGCCTCACCTTCTAAACTTAAGATTCTGGGGGTTTTGGTATTGTAGGTTAAACTGGAATTGGAATTGAGCACGACACTTGATCCATCAGGTAGAAGAATTTCTGTTTTCTCTCCATATTCGCTAACCAAGATCACATCAGAAGAGTAAATAAATTGAAAATAGGACATACTAAAAAAGAGTATAAATATGGCTATTGAAGCCGCCACCAGCCAGGACTTTGAAATCTTAAAGATCCCGGTTTTATATCTTGGTTTTTTGTCCTTCTTAACAACTGATTGACTATTTGATTCTAGCTTTTCCAATAACCGGGCGAGTGACTTTTTTCTTTGCGTTTCATCACTTTGTATCCTCTGAAAGGGAATGCCCAAGACAATCACTCTTCCTGCCTTTGCTACTGACCTATGCTCGGGATGAATAAGAAGGTACTCCTCCCATTTTACGATATCGCCGTCATCAAGTTGTTTGGCCCAATTCACGAAGCTCTGATCATTTAACCATTGCTCCAGTAATGCCTCATCAATATCTTCCAAATTTGCATGCGTTTTATTAAGAAATTAATTGAGGATCAGTAATCTTGCGTCCTCTCAATAATGGAGAAGATGATGTGGTAGTTTTATACTATTGATTTCGCTGTAAAAAATAAATTTCTTTTCCGCCTAATCGGGAAATCAAAATTTATTGCTAAGAACTAAAAGTATTTTATCCTGGACTACATAAATAGAGCGCCCCGCTACTGCGTGACGCCCATATCGAATGAAAAAACTATCTATCTTAATCTCTTCTTCAGTTGTATAGAAGAGATGAAGTATTTTTTATACTATTCTAAATTTAAATTAAAGGAATATTTGAGAAAATACAGGTGACTATTCAATGTCTCATTTCACTAATTCCCTTAGGTCCATACTACTACGCATCTTTTTTAAAGCCTGGTATAGAGTATTCAATACGGTCTGATTGACCACCCCCATAATTTCAGCTATTTCTTTTGTTTTAAGACCGTTGTAATATCTAAGATAGATGGCTTCCCTTTGACGCCATGGTAAATGATTCAAGGATAGAAGTAGTGCTTGCCTTTTATTTCTCTGTGTTTCTTCAAGAAACACTATTTCGTCAGCAGAAAATTGAATATTTGTCCGATAGGAGATTTCACTCAGTACATCTTGAATTTTCCTTTCTAATTTTATTTTCTCGAGAATTCTCCTTCTAAGAGCGCTAAATAGATAGGCCTTTACATTTTTAGGATTGCCAAGTCTTTCTCTTGCTTCATATATATATAGAAACAATTCTTGTATACTTTCCTCTGCGATATATTCGTCTCGGACAATGCGAATGCTATAATGCTTCAATACATCATAATAATTAACGTAAAGACTAGATAGGGCATTCTTATCGCCCTCTTTGGCTGCGGCAAAAAACGCTATGTCCGATCTCGGCTCCATTCCTTGGAGTGATTTATGTTATAAATATAGTCTGATACCAATTGGCAGATAGAATAGCGGTTATAAACTGCCATAAATTACCAATATCATCGTTCGTTATATCTAAGTTATTTCCGCCAACACACCCGTTTCCTCATCGGTATAGTTCAATCAATCGTTATTTCAAAGATTATAAGTCCGAAGAAGCCAATAGGTTGAAAGATAATTCAACATGGATCGAAAAATCGATCATCACCAATTAAAAAATTGCAATATAGGCTATCTTCATAATAAACACGTGTTAAGTGGTCCATTTTCATATGAAAATCTTTCAATCAGAAGAATAGCGATATTTTATATGGAAGAATAGCTTGATCCTGATAAATACTTTCCTTACTCCCATTCAGCCATATCCGCCAACCTTTGATATTCCGCTAATCTCGTACGGTGATTTTCCGGATCTTCTTGAAGCGAATTGGCAGTAAATAGAATGTAAGCTTTGATATTTTCCACGTCAGTCCCGGTCAAGTCCGCTCCAAAATCAGGCATGCCTTGAGCAGCTAACAAACCATTCAAAAGAATATCCTCATATGCTTTAAAAACCTGATCCGATGAGCTGATCAGATCCGGAATGGACCCACTTCCTCTACCCGTACCCCAATGGCAGCCGCTACAGTAATTTCTAAACAAATTATAACCTTGACCGATTGTAGTTGGAGAGGCATCCGTCGTCAATTGTGTAACTGGTCTATCCAGGGCCGGTAGTTTTTCTGGAGGTGGGGTGTTTCCCCCAAGCCTGAACGTATAAATTGTACCGGGATGAATACGTTCTACCATCTTGGCTGCCTAGCCCTGTGCACCACCCCAACCGACCGCAATCGTTACGTACTGTTGACTATCTACAAAGTAAGTAACGGGCGGCGCATTGACCCCGGATCGAACGTCAAATCGCCACAACTCTTCTCCTGAAAATGCATCTCTTGCAATAAACATACCTTCTGCATCACCCTGGAAGACAAGATCACCAGCCGTTGAAAGCAGACCACCATAATAATGGAACAACTGGTCGACACCCCAGACTTCTTTTTGATCTATCGGGTCCCAGGCGACTAGCCTTCCTGAAGAGGTACCATGAGAAGGAGCTCTCGGATCTTTATCATATTCCACTGGCGAATACAACTTTGAAGGACCACTGGTATTGTATCCCTGACCGCTTCCCGGTGCATCAGGTGAAACAAACGAAGATTTTGAGTCGTAATAATGAGTACCGGATCTATGCAAAGTTGGGATATAAACATATCCGGTTTTTTGGCTGAAGGACATAGGGTGCCAATTGTGACCTCCGTGGTGATAGAGTAATGATATCCATCTTCATCACTTGTGGTTTGTACACTCCATTGGGCTGAACCGTTCGATACATCATGACTAATTAATCTCCCATCCAATGTTCCGAAGATTACGGCACCCCTATAGAGCGCAACACCGCGATTGACCACACCACAGCACAGATTAAGCGCCTTTTGACGAGGTACTTCCGGATCATACCTCCAAATGACTTCTCCTTTTCTCACGTCAATGGCGTAAACAGTACTCCACGGCCCGGTGATGAACAT
>JAJCYJ010000580.1 GCA_029262975.1 Saprospiraceae bacterium | reverse complement strand
ATGCCCATCAGCACCCATACCTTGAATCATGGCTCTACGGGTTTGTAAATCACCCATAATATCCCCAGAACACAAGACCTCCAGGTCATAAACAGGTTCCAGGATTTGAGGTTTTGCACTTTTAAATGCTTCTTTAAACGCTTGTGTACTCGCAATCATGAATGCCATATCATTCGAATCAACTGCATGCATCTTCCCGTCGTAAATGCATACCCTGACATTCTGTACGCAAGAGCCGGTAAGAGGTCCTTCTTCCAGCTTCTTAAGAATACCTTTTTTAATAGCATTGCTGTATTTCGCATCTATAGATCCACCAACGATACACCAATAAAAGGCTAGTTGTCCTCCCCATGGAAGGTCTTCAATTTCAGACTTGCGTACGGTCAAACCTTCCGGATCCGGCATACCTTCATAATATGGTTCTATGCGCATATGAACCTCGGCAAATTGTCCTGAACCTCCTGATTGTTTCTTATGTCTGTATGATGATTCAGAAAGCCTGGTAAGTGTCTCGCGGTATGGGATTTTCGGACGGTCAAACTCCATTGAAATGCCATTTACTTTTTCTATCCTATATTTAATGAGATCCAAATGTAACTGGCCTTGACCATGAAGAATAGTCTGTTTTAATTGTGCGTTTTGCTCTACTTGTAAAGTCGGGTCTTCCATTTCGATCTGGTGCAAAGCTTTCATCAGTTTTTCCATTTCCGATTTGGATGGAGGCTTAACTGCCGTCCTAATGCGTGAACTTGGAAATTCAATTGGCGAAATAAGGACATCACTTCCCTTCGGAGTTAATGTATCATTCGTGAGCACATCTTTTAATTTAACTGCGACGCCAATGTCACCTGCCATTAATTCGTCAACATTATCCCTCGTCTTTCCATTGGAAACAAATATTTGCGAAATTCTTTCAGAGGACCTTGTTCTTTGATTATATAATTCATGTCCAGGACTTATGGCCCCACTAAAAACTTTAAAATATGATAGCGTACCGATCTTTGGTTCTGACAACGTTTTGAATATAAAAATGGCCGGATCTGCTTCAGAGTCGCACATAAGGGTCTCACCAGAAACAAGTTCGGCAGGAGGTCTTTGAGCCGGAGAGGGTGCAATGTCATTAATGAATCCCATAATTCTTCCACTCCCCATATTCTGAGTAGATGAACAACAAAAAACTGGGAAGAACTCCTGCTTTGATAAAGCAATTGTCAGCCCTTTGGCCAATTCATCTTCATTGAGGGTGCCTTCATCAAAAAACTTTTCCATAAGACCTTCGTCATTTTCAGCTGCAATTTCTACAAGTGCATTATGCATCTCCTGTGCCTTCCTCATCTCGGTTTCCGGGATGGCCTCCTTCTTTGGTTTTCCGCCGTCAGCAGGAAATTTATACACTATCATTCTTAGACTATCTACAATGGTATCAAATCCCGGGCCCTGGTTAAGAGGATATTGTACAGGCACGATCTTCTTTCCAAATCTCTGGACAGCCTGCTCCAGAGTGATCTGGAAATCTGCTTTTTCTTTATCTAATTGGTTTATAATCAGGATTCCTGGAGTACTATTTCGCTTCATCGTATCCCAAACTATCTCCGTGCCAACTTCAACACCATTAACGGCATTAAGCATGACGACACCAGTGTCTGCAACTCTCAACGCTGAAATAACTTCACCTACAAAGTCGTCATATCCGGGCGTATCAATTATATTAATTTTTGAATCTTTCCAATTGGCATGCATCAAAGTGCTAAATATGGAATTCCCCCGCTCTTTTTCAATGTTGGTATAATCCGAGGTAGTTGTTTGCTCAATTACTGAACCTAATCGATTAGTCTGACCAGCTTCATAAAGCATGCATTCAGTGAAACTGGTCTTTCCCGATCCTGAGTGACCCAGAATAACTACGTTACGTACGTTGTCTGATGAATATTTCATAAGCTGTGGTTTAGTTAAATATATTATTCTTCTTAATTCCGTAAAATAGACATATAGTTCTTTTTTCGGGGGATTTTCAGTACTATATATTCATCATTTAATATCATTATATAAACAAATTTTTATATATAAATACCTGTTAGATAATGACTTACATATAGCGAACCGGGGCATGTTAAAATTACCCATGTCTCGTGTCTTTACCTGCTTCATTTGGAATCAACAGATTATTAATTCCGTTCGGAAGCATGTCTATGCTAAATCAAAATATTTGTTTGTTCTTCAGAGATATATAGCACCTCCGATAGTGGGCTGGCTTGCACCTGTGACAGAAGGAATTGTATTCTGAATTTTATTCACTCTGAGATAACCCATAAGGGCCATCAGGATCGCTTCTTTAAAATTGATAGTGTCTTCATCAGGAATAACTAGTCTAAGCGGAATAGTTTTCATATGCTCCCGAATTCTCTCTACGAGATATTCATTATAAGTTCCGCCACCAGTAATAAAGCCCGATATTAATCTTTGTGATTCCGGAATAAGTGCGCGCACGTCGCAAGTAAGTCGCATGGCAATAAATTCAGTCATTGTGGCGAGTTTATCCTCGCGACTGATTTCTGTTTTATCCATGACTTCGATAAATATTTCTTTAACCCATGAATTATCCATAGATTTTGGAGTGGGCCGTGCAAAGTAGTCAAGTTGATCCCATTTCATAATTAGTGCTCTAGAAATAGTCCCTTTTCTAGCCAAACTTCCTTTGTCATCATAAGGAAGACCTATTTGAGTACTTAAATAATTAAGAACCTGGTTACATGGACAACTATCAAAAGATAATATACAATCTTCCTTGTGCAAACTGAGATTTGCGATTCCGCCAACATTAAAGTATAAGTCATATCCTGGATATAGATAGTGCTCCACGATTGGTGCCAAGGGGGCTCCCTGGCCGCCAAGAGCGATATCTTTTGCTCTGAAGTCGGTGATGCATGGTATGCCTGTCTCTGCTGCAATGATCGATCCATTGCCTATCTGAGTCGTGAATCCATCTTCGGGAAAATGAAAAATGGTATGTCCATGGAAAGCGATATAATCAATCTTCAATGACGAACTTATCATATGCTCGTATACAGACTTCGCGCAAAATTTTGAGAAGGACACTTCTAATTTAAATAGATCACTGGTCGAAAGTGAGGTGGAAGATTTTAATCGCTCATACAACTCTGTTGGAAAAGAAACAGAAACCGCTTTCTCAACTGAAAAAGATAATTTGTTGCGATCAAGTCCATTGAACTTACATAGAGCTATATCCAAACCATCCAGTGAACTGCCCGACATGATGCCTAAGAAATGAGTCGGACTTGTCATGAGTATGTCATATTTAATCGATCAATATAAAGCATGTGCAAGAAAAGTAATATTTGGTAAAATACAAATTCGATGAAGCATAGAGAATTTCCATTGATAAGACACTTTTAGGTTTAATCATAAATAGTTCACTAATCTAAGTCTGCGCTAATAGTTAAGCCTATGAAAACAGCCTAATGGTCCTTGCTTTTTATCCTTTGGTCGATTCAATGAAAAAATATAATTTATTTTGGGAAACTTTGAAACCAAATATAGTTTCCCGCGTTTAAACAAGCAATTAAATATAAAGGCACTTGTCACAGTTAGAACAAATTCTCGATTTCTCCAACTCCCTTTTCATGAAATATGGGATAAAGTCTGTAAGCATGGACGACCTATCATCTAATCTGGGAATATCCAAAAAGACATTATACAGGTACGTTGAGAATAAAAGGGATTTAATTAATCAATCCATCGGCAGACACATCGATCTTGAAAAAAAAGTATTGACCGAAGTAACGAGGACCGCTACAGATGCGATTGATGAAATGGCTCAAATCGCAGAACATACAGTGATTCACTTCCGGCAAATAAAACCGGTGCTCATTCACGATATGCAGAAGTACTATCGTGACATATGGGAAACCGTCATGAAATTGCAATCTGTTTTCATAAAGAATAAAATTGAAGACAACATTAAGCGAGGGGTTCTCGAAGACTATTACCGCAAGGATGCCAATGCAGATATCATTTCTAAACTATATGTTGCCAAATCATTCAGTCTTGTAGACGAAAATCTATTTTCATTAAGTGACTATCCACGAGAATTATTAATCAGGCAACATATTCTCTATCATCTACACGGAATACTTTCTGAAAAAGGAAGACAACACTTGCTCAACTTTCAACCATTCAAAGATTAATAAATATGAGGCAGCAACTGTTCATAATACTTTTACTCTGCTGGGTGAAACAAATTAATAGTCAAGAACTATTTAGTCTGACTAAAGCGATTGATTATGCATTGACACATCATAAAGCGCTAAAGGTATCAGAGTTAGAAGGTGAAAATGCCCGTTGGCAATACAAAGAGGCCCTTTCTATGGGTATGCCCATTATCAAGGGAAATATCAACTATACATTTTATTATAAGCGTCCGGTGCAACCCACTGAAGACTTTCTGTCTCCTGCGATATATGGTATCCTCTTCCAGGAACAAGTGATTCAACCACGTGATTTAGGTGCCCCGCAAACCTTTGAATTTTCCTTTGTCAGAAAGAATGATCTTTCATTATCTCTTAGTGGAGAAGTACTTGTCTTTGACGGGAATTTTTTAAAAGGACTTAAGGCTGCCAAACAATTCATGAGTTTGGCCAACAAACAAATAGAATTAACCCAACAAGATATTATTCATAACGTCACTCGGGCTTACCAGGCTGTTCAGGTAGCGGAGCGTAATAAGAGAATTATTGAGAATAACATTGACAATGTTTCATCGGCACTCAGTGAAGCCCAAATAATTTATGAAAACGGATTTATCGAAGAACTCGATGTTGATCGTTTAAAATTGTCCCTTGAAAATCTGTCCATTGAAATGGACAAGCTCCTACAGGTGATCGATATAAGTTATGCAGTTCTAAAATACCAAATGGCTCATCCCCTTTCACAAGAAATTTTGATCACTGATGAATTAGAAAATACTGTAGAAAAATTAATTATTGATCCGCAAAAATTTATAAAAGATATTGATCATACCAATCGCCCAGAGCACAATATCCTTATGGACGCCATAGCCCTGGATCATGCAGACCTGGAAAGAATAAAACAAGGATACATTCCAAGTGTTTCAGCTGTTGTGGGATATGGCCAATCTTTACAAAGAGATAATTTATTTAGTGGCAATGAAGCAGGCTTTCTTGGAAATGGCACTATCGGATTGCGGGCAAGGATTCCAATATATGATGGGGGGTTTACAAAAAGTAAAATCGAACAGAAGAAAATTGAAATTGAAAAGAGGAACATTGAATTATCAGAATTTGACCGAGGCATGAAATTACAAGTTATAAATGCTCATGGGAATTTTGAAAATGCAAAGCTATCGTTAGAATCATCAAAACGAGCCCTCGCTCTTAACGAAAAAATCTACACCAAAACGAAAATAAAATATCAGGAAGGAGTTGGGAGCAGCGTAGAGCTTACCCAAGCTGAGTCCTCATTATATCAGTCCCAGGCTCAATATATAAATGCCTTATACGACTTATTAACAAGTAAAACTGACTTAGACATTGCGACTGGTGATATACTGCAATATCAAAATTAACATCATGAAAGGAAATTATAATAATATGAAAAATGTCACTTACTGCTTTATTGTAATACTGACTTTTTCGGCTTGTCAAAACAAAGGCTTCACAGAACCAAAGACATTAGATGAATTTACATCCGTTCTGGCCGAAAAGAAGGAAGAATTAAAATTAATTGAGGAAGAGATAAACAAGCTTTCAGACAAAATAGCAGAGCTCGATCCCTCACTACAGGAAAAGTCAAAACTCGTAGATACTACTATTATGAATGCCAGAGACTTCACGAGGTATATTAACATACAAGGTGCAGTTGAAGCCGATGATCCTGTAAATGCAGTTAGCGAAATCGCAGGAAGGATAAAAAGTCTTGTGGTAAAAGAAGGAGATTTTGTTAAGAAAGGAAATATAATTGCTACAATTGACGTAGAAAGCATTGATAAACAAATAGACGAGATCAACTCCTCATTGAGTCTTGCCAGGGATGTATACACCAGACAAGATCGTCTATGGCAGCAGAATATAGGAAGTGAAATTCAATTTTTACAGGCCAAAAATAATGTAGAACGATTAGAAAAGTCACTTGAAACAATTAAGTTTCAGCGTGCAAAAGCAAGTGTATTTGCACCCATTACAGGAACTATTGACATGGTTATGACCAGACAAGGTGAAGTAGTTTCGCCCGGTCTTCCTATCGTACAAATATTAAACACGAACAATCTAAAAATAACCACCGATATACCTGAAAATTATTTAAAAGTCGTGAGAAAAGGAATGCAGGTGAAGCTCAATTTTCCAAGCGTAGATTTTACTACGACTGGAATCGTATCTCTTTTGGGAAGAAAAATAGACCCGACTAATAGAACATTGGAACTTGAAATATCTCCCAGGAGAACAAGTAATTTATTAAAGCCTAATCTTCTATCAGAAATTCAAATTATTGAAATATTTTCCAAAGATGTAATCACAATGCCACTTGAATATATTTTACAGGAAGTTGATGGTACTGAATTCGTTTACGTCGCTGAATTAGACGATAAGGGAGTCTATAGAGCTAGTAAACGATACGTAAGTATCGGAGAAGCTGCATTGGGAGATGTTGTGATTACAGAAGGTATCCGACCGGGAGAATCTGTAATCTTTAAAGGTTCACGTAATATTAGCCATAGTGAATTAATCGAATTTTCTAAATAGAATAATTATGAGTTTGGAAAAAATTAATGCTCGGTTAAGATCATTTGGCCTAACAAATTTCGCAGTTGACAATGGTACTAGCGTATTCATATTGGCTTTGATGATTCTAATCTTCGGATTACAATCTTACCGTACAATGCCAAAAGAATCCTATCCAGATGCAAGTTGGCCAACCGTATATGTTAATACACCCTACTTTGGCAATTCAGCTGCTGACATTGAAAATCTCATTGCCCGACCTATTGAGAAAGAAATTTCAACCATCAGTGGGGTAAAACGCATGACATCAACATCTATACAGGATTATTCTGTAATTCTTGTAGAATTTGATGCCGATCAAGATCAGGACATTGTTGTTCGAAAAGTCAAGGATGCAGTTGATCTTGCCAAATCTGAATTGCCAACTGATCTGGATCAAGAACCGACCATATTGGAGGTAAATTTTTCTGAATTCCCCATTATGACAGTAAATATTTCTGGCAATTATGGCATGGATGAGCTTCGGGAAATTGCAGAATATATGCAGGACCAAATTGAAGGTCTTAAGGAAATCAATAAGGTGACATTAAAAGGTGCCTTAGATCGT
>JAJCYJ010000579.1 GCA_029262975.1 Saprospiraceae bacterium | reverse complement strand
ATGAGAACCACAGGAAACCGACCGATTAAGTCACCGACTCGGGGAAGCTTTTTACGATTTAACTGAATGTCCCTTTTCTGATCACGCTTGTACTTAATGACAAGTAAGTCATTCTTCTTATCATGTTCATAATATCCTTCAATTCTAAAAAAGTCTTCGTCACCATTTATTAGATATTTATCAGAAAGTCCAAAGTAACTTTTCGAGACTGATAAAAAATGAATGGCATCCAGAAAATTAGTCTTTCCGCTTCCATTGTTCCCATAAATAATATTTACCTTTTGATCAAAGGTCAAGTCAACTTTACTATAATTTTTAAAGTTTGTCAGCTTGATTCGCGAAAGTTTCATTCATTCAAAGAGTGAAGTTCAAAGATCGCATTTTAAAGGACTTAACTTTATGTCGTATAATAAGATATTGATTGGCACTATCTCCTATAAATAGCACATGCCCAGGATTGTTTTTATCCGACAATCTCTGAATAATTAGAATTATCATCAACCAAAACATCTCAGGAAAGACTATTCCTAATGGATTTGAAAGTCTTAATAATTGTCTACTTTTGCAGGATTAGAGCTCATTAAATGACATCCAATTCAGAGCCACAATAGTTAAAACATAGAGAAATATACAGAATGACAGTAGCCATCAAAAAATCAACGGGGAAAAAAAGTACGTCCAAGAAGGCGGTTACTTACAGCAAAGAGACATATCTAAAATGGTATGAGATAATGTTGCGTGTAAGAAAGTTTGAAGAGAGAGCATTGATGGGCTACTCTCAGCAAAAGATTAGAGGATTTTGTCATGTTTATATTGGACAGGAAGCCATAACTGCAGGTTTGGTAAGTGCTATCAGACCGGAAGATAAAATTGTAACGGCATATCGTCAACATGGTATCGCTCTTTCAAGAGGGCTGAGTTCAAAATCCTGTATGGCTGAATTGTACGGAAAAGTAGATGGTTGTGTGAAAGGAAAAGGAGGGTCCATGCATTTCTTTTCTAAAGAACATAATTATTTTGGAGGGAATGGAATAGTTGGAGCTCAAATACCAATCGGCACCGGCATTGCCCTTGCTGAAAAATATCGGGGCACGGACAACCTTGCGGTCTGTATGTTTGGTGATGGTGCCGCCAGACAAGGTGCTTTATATGAGTCGTTTAATATGGCGATGACTTGGAAACTCCCTGTACTTTATATATGTGAGAATAATGGGTATGCCATGGGAACTTCTGTGAAAAGAACTTCAAACGTAACCGAGATATATCATGTCGGTGACGCTTTTGATATTCCAAGTAGAGAAGTGGATGGTATGTCTCCTGAGAAAGTCCATGAAGCACTCACTGAAGCAGCAGAGCATATCAGATCGGGGAAAGGGCCATATTTCCTGGAAATTAAAACATATAGATACAGAGGTCATTCGGTCTCGGATCCAGCCAAATACCGCACCAAGGAGGAACTCGAATCTTATAAAGCACTTGATCCTGTACTTCTGACAGAAGACAAAATACTAAAAGAAAAGATAGCAAGTGAAGCTGAAATAAAAGCAATTAAGAAGGCCATCGTGACAGAAATTGATGAGGCTACAGAGTTTGCAGAACAGTCACCTCTGCCCGATGCCAGTGCGCTTTATCTTGATAATTATGTTCAGGAGGATTATCCTTATATCAGGGATTAGGTTTTTACACTGATCAAGTATTTTTTTGTTTTTGCTAATCTTTTATAATAGATTTTCATTCTGAGCATGTCATTTTTATTCTCTTACGAACTGGCCTAATACCCTACTCCTCTTTTTTAAATACGTTGAGGTCATAAGAAGAAAAGTATTCATTATCTTTCTCGGATGAATTCAAGGAGAAAATTTCTGAAAAATGCGTCGCTCTCGACACTTGCCCTTCCTCAGCTAAAGCACTTTGTTAAAGAAACTTATCGGCTTTCGGACATTGATCATCGGTCAAATGCCAAAGACTTTTGGAAACAAGTAAGGATGCAATTTCCTTTAAAAGAGGGTCAAACTTATTTTAATAATGGGACAATGGGCCCGATGTCTGGCTACGTGTTAAATAAAGTAATGGAAGACATGCTTTATAGTGCTGTCCATGGCGCAGAGACAGATTATAAGGGTAATGGTCCTCAACTTTTAAGTGGCTATTTTGAATATGAGGAGCTTCGATCTAAGATCGGGCAAATAATAAACTCAGATTTCCAAAATATTGCACTTACCCAAAATGCAACATTTGGTATGAATTACGTCGGACATGGGTTAT
Source organism: Saprospiraceae bacterium (assembly GCA_029262975.1). Classification (GTDB taxonomy): domain Bacteria; phylum Bacteroidota; class Bacteroidia; order Chitinophagales; family Saprospiraceae; genus JAJRXG01. The sequence continues at coordinate 7,028 of JAJCYJ010000579.1, read as the reverse complement.
CTCTTGGACCCGGGGATGAAATAATCAATACTGATCAGGAGCATGGAGGTGGATTTGGCGTATGGCAGTTATTAGCGAAAAGAAGGGGTTGTACATATGTGCAAGCTCCTATGCCAGTACCGGCAAATGATCCCCAGGAAATTTATGATGCCATTTTTAAAGTGGTTACACCTAAGACAAAAGTTATAGCCATTCCCCATATCATATCTGTCTATGGTGTTGTGATGCCTGTGGACGAAATATGTGCAGAAGCTCGAAGACGCGGTATCTTTACAATCCTTGATGGCGCCCAGGCAGCTGGGCAAATCAGCGTAGATGTACAAAAGATAGGTTGTGATGCCTATTATTCCAGTTTGCACAAATGGCTTTTAGCTCCAGCAGGAAGTGGCATACTTTATATTCATCCGGACAGGATTGAAAGTATCTGGAGTACTATAGCCAGTTATAATTGGGCAAATGAAAAAGATCACGGATTTAGAATAATGCAAAATGGCACAGGTAGTCAATCACAGATTGTTGGTCTTGATGCAGCTGTAGACTTCTATAATAGGATTGGTTCCAAAATCTGGCTCGATCGTATTAAGGAATTAGGCGATTATCTCAGAGATGGGTTGGCTCAAATCCCTTCAGTCCAAATTTCGTCTTCTACTCATCCCGAGATGTGCGCAGGAATCACGACTTACAGTGTGGATGGCCTTTCAGGTCCAGAACTTCAAAAGAGAATGTGGGAAGAAGCAAAATTACAGCCAAGATCGGTTGGACAAAAACTTTTGCGTCATTCGGTTCATATTTATAATAGTCCTGAAGAAATAGATCAAGCGTTGATAGTAATCAAGAATATTGGTTAGTCTCTCCTGGAAATATACTATAAAGATCGAATGACGGACTTATAATTCTCGTCAGAATTAACAAGTCTATTTGGTGGACGGCGAGACATTACTATTTTTGCGTCAATTTATGGTAATAAATATAAGATCTGGCATTGACAGTCGACTACTTCTCATGACTCTTTGCCTTTCATTTCTTTCGACTTTATCATTTGGTCAAAAGCCAATAGATTACACAGAACGGGAAATAATAAATGAGAAAACTGAAGAAAGCATTACAAATAAAAATGTCAGAATTAGTTTGAAGACGGGCTATCCCCTCAATATCCGAGACATTTCTTATAAGGTAGAAGAAGGAAGTCCAGAGTCAATGGCGAGACAATATCTTATAGATCATCTTGATCAAATGGGACTTACTGTGGAAAACATCACCAATGATTTATCAGTTTCTCAGGTCAGAAATGGTCTTTCAGGATATGTTATCAGATTGAATCAAACATACCGGGGAATACCTGTTTATCAAGGACAGATTACGATACATATTAACCAGCAGCATACAATAACATACCTGGCAAATTCATGGAAATATGAAGTCGAAAACATATTATTAACACCTCAATTCCAGATAGATCTTGCGTTTGAAAAAGCTGTTGCACAAGTAAAGATTGAACTGCCTACGACTTATCAGGATGTAAAAACGATCATTTATCAAGGCTCAGGAGTAGCGAGACTTGCTTATCGACATCATCTTTCAGGACAGGATCACACGGGTGAATGGGAAGTAATTACAGACGCAATAAATGGAGATATCTTAAAAGCAAAGAATACGTCTTTCAACTGTAAATCACATCACGACCATCAAGAAAATGAGGATAATATAAGTAATCCAATTCCTTTTATGGTAAATGGCAATGGCAACGTATTTGATCCTGATCCCCTGTCTTCTGCCATGGTAAATTATGGCGATCCCGGATTTTCAGACGCAAATGACGCAAATACGGCCGCACTTGAGGCAGAATTAGCTAATGTTATATTACCTGATCTTACACTTAATATGGGCATGCACGAATTAAAAGGCCCGTATGCTGAAATCGTAGATTTTGAAGCGCCATTCAATGGTCTCTTTACCCAAGCATCCTCTACTTTTAATTTCAATAGAAATGACAATGGGTTCGAGGCTGTAAATGTTTACTATCATATTGATGCCTCCATGCGATATCTTAATGAAACTTTAGGGTTAAATATTAGCCCATACCAGTATCCCGGAGGAGTTCAGGCTGATCCAAGCGGTCAAAATGGGGCAGATAATTCGCAGTACCAGGGAGGTTTAGGTCGGCTTACATTTGGAGAAGGAGGAGTCGATGATGCAGAAGATTCGGATGTTATACATCATGAACTGGGGCATGGTCTACATGACTGGGTTACAAATGGTAGCCTTTCCCAAGTTAATGGTCTCAGTGAAGGTTCAGGAGATTATTGGGCTGCATCATACAATCGGAGTCTGGGTAACTGGACACCAGCTGATCCCCAGCATTCCTGGGTTTTTAATTGGGATGGTCATAATCAATTCTGGCAAGGTCGAAGCGTGGATTACCGACCTGCAAGCCCGGCATATCCAACAGGCCTTATCGGACAAGTACATACAGATGGGCAAATCTGGGCTACATGTATGATGGACGTATGGGATGTTCTTGGTAAAAGTAAGACGGATGCGATATTCTGGGAAGGTCTTAGTATGACGAATTCAGCGAGTAATCAAGATGACGCAGCTAACGCCGTCTACCAGGCTGCTTTAGATATGAGTTTTTCATCCTCAGATCTCGTAAGTATATATACTGCACTTTCAGCGTGCGGATATGATCTACCCTTGCCCCCAAGAGATTGCACAGGAGTAAGTTATAATCTGACAGGAGAATTAAGTACAGATCATGAATACATAGCTAGCTCTACTATCATCTCAGATCAACAGATTACGAGCGATGCTACAGTGCTATTCCATGCAGGTACAACACATACATTGAATTCACCTTTTTCAGTAGAATCAGGATCTTTGCTAACGCTCATTAGCAAAGAATGCATAGAACCATAGGATCATTATGGCCTGTGATTCTTTAATTTGCTGGCCTTAATATTTACTACTTCATATTGGATGTTTTATTAATATATACTTTCTGTACACACTAGTAAAGAATTAACTACTTTTGCGAAAATTTTCAGGAATGGCAAAAAGGAGACGGTCTCAAAAGAAGGAAGAAGAGATACTTGTAGACGTATTCGAAGCAAGAGAAGCAGCCCAGAATTTCTTTGAGAAAAATCAAATGAAAGTCGTTGGATTTGGTGCCATTGTGGTACTGCTGATCGGAGGTTATCTGGGTTACAAAATGTTATATGACCAACCCCGTGAAGAGGTTGCGATGTCCCAAATGTTCAAAGCAGAATATCAATTTCAAAGAGATTCATTCGCTCTGGCTCTTGAGAGCCCAGGAAGCGGCTATGATGGTCTTCTTGACATAATCGATAACTATGGTGGGACAGAGGCCGCAAACCTTGCCAAGTATTATGCTGGGATTTCTTACTTGAATTTAAACAGATTCGAAGATGCGATCACTTATCTTAAAAGTTACAGTGAAGCGGGCAATGTGACGTCGATTACAAAATATGGTGCCATGGGTGATGCAGAATCAGAACTCGAAAATATGGATGCAGCCATTGGATACTATAAAAAGGCTGTATCAGGCCCGGCTAATAGTGCGTTAACACCCTACTATCTTCAAAAACTAGGGCTATTATCTCATCGAGAAGGTGATGAGGAAGGTGCAAAAAAAGCATTTGAACGCATTAAGACTGAATTTTCTGATGCTCCTGAAGCAGTAGATGCAGATAAGTATCTTGTAATGATTCAGTAATTATGGCAAATCCTGATTACAGGCCTTTCAATCTGCAATCGTTTCCGATTAAGGATTTAGCAGATATTCATGTCGCAATCGTGCGAACAGAGTGGAACAATGAAGTGGTTGATAAATTGTATCAATCCTGTATCAAAGAGTTAGAGGATCAGGGTATCCTGGTTGATAATATTTATAATTATACAGTCCCTGGTTCATATGAATTGCCGATGGGAGCCAAATTGGTTCTTACGAGTACTGTAAAAGCAGACGCTATCATTTGTCTTGGTTGTGTGATACAAGGTCAAACCAAACATGACGACTATATCAACCATACGATAGCAAGATCTATCAATAACCTCGGTCTTGTAAGTGGTACACCCGTAATATTCGGTGTTTTGACGACTAACTCATTAGATCAGGCAATTGCCAGGGCTAATGGTACCCATGGAGATAAAGGAAGTGAATCTGCTCTGGCTGCTCTGAAAATGATCAGTTTAAAAGAAAAACTCAATAGCCACGGTAAAAAGATAAGTTTCTAACAATTCTATCTGCTTATTCATCACTTCTTCATCGTTTCGAAAATGTAAGTCGCTCACCAGGACTTTGATTTAAAATTTTACCATTTTTATATTTTAAGATCCCGTTTATAAATGTATGGGTGATAGCACCTTTAAAGATCATACCCTCAAGTGGTGACCAACCGCATTTGAACCTTATATCTTTATCTGTTATAGATTGAGTCATTTGCGGGTCGCAAATGGTGATGTCTGCTTTTTTACCTTCATCCAGATATCCCCGATCGCTTATTGCAAACAAATCTGCTACTGCATGAGACATTTTTTTTACAATCAGCTCTTTGCTGATAAGGCCTTTGTGATAAAAATCCAACATGATCAATAAACTATGCTGGATCAGGGGTAATCCGCTTGGTGCCGAAAGATATTCCCGGTTTTTCTCTTCCAGAGTATGTGGCGCATGATCTGTAGCGATTACATCTATACGATCATCTAGAACTGCCTGAAAAATAGCTGATCGATCTGACTCTGTTTTAATTGCAGGATTGCACTTGATCTTATTACCCAATGTATCGTAAAATGTGTCATTAAAGAATAAATGATGCACACATGCCTCAGCTGTAATTAGTTTGTCTTTGACATGCCCTTTTTCAAATAAAAATAGTTCATCAGCCGTGCTAATATGAAGAACATGAAGCCGTGTACCATGTTTTTTAGCTAGAGAAACGGCTAATTGACTTGATTTCAGACATCCTTCTCTACTTCTGATTATAGGGTGAAATCCAGCGTGAAGAGCAGGCATTCCTTCATGTTTTGCCATATTTTGGCGAATGGTCTCTTCATCTTCACAATGAGTTGCAATAAGCATGTCCACTTTAGAAAAAATCGAATTGAGTACTTGCTCGTTGTCTACGAGCATATTACCTGTACTTGATCCCATGAATACTTTAACACCACAGACTTTTGTGGCATCTGTCTTTAAGACTTCCTCAATGTTCTCATTTGACGCGCCCATGAAGAACGAGTAATTTGTGATAGCCGACTTACTTGCTATTCTGTATTTATCTTCTAATCTTGACTGCGTTACTGCAGGAGGTTTCGTATTGGGCATTTCCATAAAGGAGGTAACGCCTCCAGCCAGTGCAGCTCTGGATTCAGAATATATATCTGCTTTGTAAGTCAGTCCAGGTTCGCGGAAATGAACCTGATCATCGATTATTCCGGGCATCACCCAAAGACCTGTGGCATCAATTTCCTGATCACTCCCAACATCTATAATTGGTGCCACTTTCTCAATTCTACCATCTTTAATTAAAATATCCTGATGACTTGATAGCTCTCTATTGATCACTAAGCCATTCTTTATTAATATTTTCGCCATTTCATTATAATATCAAAAATGAAGATAGGCATTTTAGGTGGTGGACAACTCGGGAAAATGCTTTGTGCCCCGGCAGCAAAGCTTGACATGAATATTCATTTTATGGATAAGATGACTGATGGACCTGTTGCAAGGATATCAAAGACATATTCTTTAGGAGATATTACCGATTTTAATGATGTCACATCATTCGGAAGAAATGTTGATATTCTAAGTATTGAGATAGAAAAGGTTAACACAAAAGCATTAAGATTGCTTCAAGAAGAAGGTATTCGCGTTTTCCCTCAACCAGATATCGTGGAATGTATCCAGGACAAAGGTCTTCAAAAAGAATTTTATATCGAGCGGGGCCTTCCTACTTCCCGATTTGAGATTTATGAAGGATTAAGTGAACTGAGAAGAGATATCGGTGCTGGACTTTGGAGATTCCCTTTTGTGCAAAAATTACGAAAGGATGGATACGATGGTCGGGGTGTACATATGGTTCATTCCGAAATGGACTTGAAAGCTGCCTTTACTGCACCATTTATCGTCGAAGAAAAGATCAGCGTAGATATTGAACTGGGCATTGTCACCTGTCGTAATGAAAAAGGCGAAATAGCACTATACGACCCTTCAGAAATGGTCTTTCATCCAGACGCCAACATCTTGTTATACCAACTGGCTCCGGCCAGGATAAGTAAAGATCTGATCAATGAAGCAAAACGTATCGCCAGGGAAGTTACTAATGCCTTTGGCATCGTTGGCTTGCTTGCGATTGAATTATTCGTAACAACTGATGGTGAAATACTAATTAATGAAGTTGCTCCACGACCACATAATAGTGGTCATCATACGATAGAAGCAACACTTTGCTCACAATATGAAAATCATTTAAGAGCAATTTGCAATTATCCTCTAGGTGCCACGAACACGCTTGTACCCTCCTTGCTTATGAATATTTTAGGGGATGAAGGTCATAGTGGCCCTGTGCATTATGAAGGATTGGAAAAAATCCTTGCGCTACCGGGTGTCCATGTTCATTTATATGGAAAATCAGATACCCAACCATTTCGAAAAATGGGTCATATTACTATTTTAGGTCATAAATATCAACACTTGATAGAGCAGTATGAATTCATCAAGCGTAACTTACAGGTCATTACTAAATAAAAAATATGTCAACTAAACCAATCGTGAGTATCGTCATGGGTTCTCAATCAGACTTACCCATAATGTCACAGGCTGCTGAATTTCTTGACGTTCTGGACATTCCGTACGAAATTACAATTGTCTCTGCTCACAGGACTCCGGAGCGAATGTTTGATTATGCAAAAGGGGCATATGACCGGGGTATCAAAGTAATTATTGCCGGAGCAGGAGGAGCTGCTCATTTACCCGGTATGGTGGCCTCTTTGACACATTTACCTGTTATTGG